>JASFMO010000391.1:0-3876 GCA_050117535.1 Gemmatimonadales bacterium
GGGTGCTCGGGCGCAGACGAAGCAGCGCCAGGATCATGCGGTCTATGCCGGGATGATCGCGAGCACCGACGAGAGTGTGGGGCGCGTGCTCGACAAGCTGGAAGAGCTGGACATCGCAGCGCGGACCGTGGTCGTCTTCGTATCGGACAACGGGGGCCTGAGCACGCTTGTGAAAGGGCGAACGAGCATGCCGACGTCCAACCTTCCGTTGCGAGCCGGGAAGGGGTGGCTGTACGAGGGCGGTATCCGGGCTCCGCTGATCATCCGATGGCCGGGCATGATCGTGGGGCCGCGCGCCATCGAGCAGCCCGCGGTGAGCATGGACCTCTATCCGACCCTGCTGGAGATCGCGGGCATCCCGCTGCGGCCGGAGCAGGCCGTCGACGGGCTCAGCCTGGTCCCAGCGCTCGAGGGCTGGAACGGTCCCGAGCGCGAGGCGCTGTTCTGGCACTTTCCGCACTACCACGGTTCGGGCAACGTACCGTCGGGTGCGGTACGGGTCGGCGATTTCAAGTTGGTCGAGTGGTTCGAGGACGGGCGCGTCGAGCTTTACAATCTTGCCGGCGACGTCGGGGAGATGGACGATTTGGCGGCGACGATGCCGGAGAAGGCGGAGGAGTTGCGTTCGTTGCTCGAGGAGTGGCGTTGGCGGGTCGGTGCCAAGATGCCATCGCCGAATCCCGACTGGGTCGAGGCGGGGGCCGAGGTCCGGGCGGCCGAACGGAATGACGCTCGAGTGAGGGGCGCGCTACCTGGAGACACGGTGCGGCGCTAGGATCTTTCTGGCGGCTCGGGTGTCTGCTGCTCAAAAGGTGACTGACATGACGATGAGATTGCACGCCGTTATCGCTCTGGCCGTTGCCCTGCCCCTCGGGTTTGGCTCGGGCTGCACCGACGAGCGGGGGAGCTCCCGGTCTCTCGCAGAAGGTCGACCCTGGGAGGCGGAGGGCTACACGGGGTCAGAGAGCTGCCGGGAATGCCACGAGCGGTTCTACCAGCTGTGGGCGCCGTCACACCACGGCCTGGCGATGCAGCCGTTCACCGTGGAGTTCGCGCGTGCCGAGTTGGCGGCGACGCGACGCGAATTCGTCATCGGCGACTACGGGTACGGCTTGGACGTTGACGCCGAAGGCGGTTGGCTGCTGGAACGCGGCCCCGAGGGCACACGGAGGTACCGGGTCGAACACGCCCTCGGCGGCAAGAACGTCTACTACTTCCTGGCGCAGACCGAGCGCGGGCGACTGCAGGTGATTCCCCTCGCCTTTGATGTCCGTGAGCTGGAGTGGTTCGATGCCACGGGTAGCATGGTGCGACATTTCGGGGACCGCGAGGACCGGCCGCTGCACTGGACGGACCGGCTGCTAACGTTCAACACGTCGTGCCACGGATGTCACGTCAGCCAACTGTCGACCAACTACGATCTGGAGACTGACACTTATCGAACCACCTGGGCCGAGCCCGGCATCAATTGCGAGACCTGTCACGGACCCGCGGACGAGCACATCCGGGTGTTCCGCGAGGCGCCCGAAGGCTCGGCGCCGAAGGACACGGCGATCATCCGGATGAAGGGCTTTACGATCGAGCAGACGAATTCCGCCTGTGGCGTCTGTCACGCTAAGGGGTATTCGCTTGTCGCGGCGTACGAGTCGGGCGACCGGTTCTTCGACAGCTACGCGTTGATGGCGCTGGAGCACCCGGACTTTTACCCCGACGGGCGCGACCTGGGCGAGAACTACACCTACACATCGTGGCTGGCGAGCCCATGTGTCGGAAACGGCGAGCTGGATTGTCTGCACTGTCACACCTCGAGCGGCCGCTACCGGTTCGTAGACGACCCGAATGCGGCGTGTTTGCCGTGCCACGCCGAGCGGGTGGCCAACGCGCCGGAGCACACGCGTCACGCGGAGGGCAGCCCCGGTAACCAGTGCGTCGCCTGTCACATGCCGAAGACGACGTTCGCGCGGATGGAGCGGAGCGATCACTCGATGTTGCCGCCGACGCCGGCGACCACGATGGAGTTCGGCTCGCCGAACGCGTGCACCCTTTGCCACAGCGATCGCGAGGCGGCGTGGGCGGACCGCTGGGTGCGCGAATGGCGCGAGCGCGATTACCAGGCATCGGTTCTCCATCGCGCGCGGCTGATCGAGGCCGCTCGACGCGAGGATTGGTCGCAACTGCCTCGGATGCTCGAGTACCTGAACGGTGATCGCAACGACGTGTACGCCGTCTCGCTGATCCGGCTTCTGAGGACCTGTGAGGACGAGCGCAAGTGGCCGGCGATCATCGCCGCGTTGGAAGATCCCTCGCCGTTGGTTCGAGCAGCGGCCGCCGATGCGCTGATCGGCAACCTTACGCAGGAGACCTTACCGCTACTGCTGGAGGCGGCGCAGGACGAATACCGCCTGGTGCGGATACGAGCCGCTTCCAGCCTGGCTAGCGTGCCGCGCGAGATGATTCCGGCGGAGGCGCAGGACGATGTCGATGCCGCAGCGGCCGAGCTGATCACGTCGCTCGAAGCCCGCCCCGATGATTGGGCTTCGCACTACGACCTTGGCAACTTCCACCTGAACCGGCGCGAGTTCGACCGCGCGATCGCGGCGTACGAGCGGGCCTTCAAGCTGGAGCCGCGCGCCACTGCCCCGATGGTGAACGCCGCGCTCGCCTACCAACTGAACGAGGAGCCGGAGAAGGCGCTGGAGAGCTTGCTGCGGGTCCTGGCGATCGAGCCGGGCGACCCCGAAGCGAACCTCAACCTGGCACTATTGCTGGGCGAGGCGGGTCGCGACACGCCGGCGGAGGCGGCCTTCCGTGCCGTGCTGGCCGTGGATACGGCTTCGCATGAAGCGGCGTACAATCTCTGTGTCCTTGTGGCGCCCGATCGGCTGGACGAGGCGATCGAATGGTGTCGCAAGGCGGCCGAGCTGCGCCCGAGCGAGCCGGAGTACTCGTACACACTGGCTTTCTACCTTCGGGCCGCGGGTGACACGGCTGCGGCCGTTGGCCGGCTGCGGGGGTTGGTGGCGGACCATCGCGACTTTGCCGATGCCCACATTCTTCTGGCCGATATTCATGCCGAACGGGGCGAGTCGGACGTGGCGGAAGCGATACTCGCTGCGGCTTTGGCTGGCGGTGGGCTCTCCGACGAAGACCGTGTCCGTGTGGAAGAGCAACTGGAAGCGGTTCGGTCGTCGCGGCGCCCCGGGAGCTAGAGGCTACACCTAGCCATCATGTCTCGCCGGGGCCGAGGTCACCGACGACCCGTAGCCTGAGCACGTATTGGACATCCAGTTCGTCGCGCCAAATCCCGTAGATCTTGTCCCCGCGAAATAGCTTGGGAGTGAAGTCCTCGGGCATTGTGACGACTCCCAGGTATCGTCCTTGCGCGTCGAACACGTCCCAATTCGGGCCACCAAAATTGGCTCGGCCAACGATGGAGGCCAGCTCCTCTTCGCTCAGATCTGACAGTGGGCGAAAATGCTGGACCCAGGTCGTGCCATTTGGGCCAGCTCCGACGATGTTGAATGCCGGGAAGTAGTCAGCGAACTGAACTCGATCGAGCTGACGCGAGATCTGTTCGGCCGAGGCTCCGTATTGAGTCATCCGCCGCCTGATCTCACTCTTGATGGCCTCCGCGTCCGCCTCGCGTATGGGCTGGCGCTGGAAGTATTTGATGAAGATCCGGTCCGGCTGGCCGTCGGTGTAGAGGGTAATTCTGTAGTCGTCGTTGATGCCGAAGAGCAGCTGCAAGTCGTCCGTGATGTCCCAGGCCGGCTCCGGTGCGAATAGTGTGAAGGCACCGGAGCTCATCGACTCGCCCGATGAGAACGTCATCAGAGTGTCCGTGACGGTGCCATCGTTGGCCAAGAGCACGACCAC
>JASFMO010000392.1:0-3870 GCA_050117535.1 Gemmatimonadales bacterium
ACGCCCCCTCTTCGTGGAAGGCGCCGATATCTTTCGCTTCGGAGCCGGGAGCGGCGGCTTCGTCTTCGGAGCGCCGCAGTTGTTCTACTCCCGCCGAGTCGGGCGGCCTCCGACGCGCTGGGTCCCCGAACCGGGCGGTTACGTCGATTACCCAATGGCTTCTCGCATCATCGGCGCGGCCAAAGTATCGGGAAAGACCGGCGCCTGGTCGCTTGGCGTGCTCGACGCGTTGACCGCACGCGAGTACGCCAAGGTAGTGAGTTCGGATGGTACACAGCGAACGGAACAGGTCGAGCCCCTCACCAACTACGCCGTCGTCAGCCTGCGCAGGGATATGAGGGCCGGAGCTAGTGGCATCGGCATACTGGGCACCAGCGTGATTCGGGATATTCCGGACGCGGGATTCGACTACCTGCGGTCCTCAGCCCACACCGGCGGCATCGACTTCTTCCACCGCTTCGCTGAATACCGGTTCGTGCTGAACGGCTCGATCGCCGCGTCGCATATCGCCGGTGACCCCACGGCCATCACCCTGACGCAGACTTCTTCCGCACGCTACTACCAGCGTCCCGACCAAGATTATGTCTCGGTCGATACGACGGCGAAAAGCCTGACTGGGTATGCTGGCTCGCTACAGTTGGGCAAGATCAGCGGCAACTGGACTTACGGAACCGATATCTACGCCTATTCGCCGGGCTTCGAGGTCAACGACGCGGGGTTCGAAACTACGGTGGATCGGGTCTTCTGGGGTATGCGCGGACAGCGCCGTTGGCTGACTCCCGGTAGCGTGTTCCGCAACTTCTGGATCAGCAGCACATTCGCTCAAAGCTGGAACTTCGGCGGCACGTCACAGGGGCGCTCGGCCTATGCGGGCTTCGGCGGGCAATTCCTCAATTATTGGCGGTTCAATATGGGCGGCAACTATGCCCTCACGGCCCAGAGCGACAAGTCGACCCGCGGGGGGCCGCTCATGGAGAGACCAAGCCAGTGGAACGTCAGCGGCTTCCTGGGGACCGACTATCGCAAGCCGGTGTCCGTCGCGGCTGCTTCTTGGTACGCCCGCAACCGCTACGACGGCTGGGGGCTCGAGACCGAGCTCGAGCTAGGTCTGCGACCGACTGGCGCGGTCAACCTCGAGATCAGTCCCGGCTACAGCAAATCCCATTCGATGGGTTTCTACGTCACCCAGCGCCAAGACATACTGGCCACAGCGACCTATGGTGGACGATACTTGTTCAGCGAGCTCGTTCAGGAGAGTCTGGATCTCACAGTGCGGGCCGACATCGCGATCACACCCAACCTGTCCCTACAGCTCTGGGCCCAGCCATTCACCGCCAGCGGTGAGTACTCCGGCTTCAAAGAGCTCGCCAAACCAGGCAGCTTCGAGTTCCTTCGCTACGGAATCGACGCCGGCTCGACGATCGCGTACGACCGCGAGAGCAACACCTATACGGTCGACCCGGATGGCGATGGCCCAGCGCAGCCAATCACGTTCCTTGATCCGGACTTCTCGTTGCGCTCGTTTCGCAGCAATCTGGTGATGCGCTGGGAGTATTCGCCCGGCTCCACACTCTTCCTCGTCTGGAACCATGGACGCTTCGCCGACTCAGAGGATCCAACGTTCCGTGGGTTCGACGACTTCGGACATCTGCTCGATGATCCGCAGGAGAACACCTTCCTCGTAAAGCTGAACTATTGGATCAGCCTGTAGCCGCCTTGTCACGGCAACAACCGCCCCGGTCCCTTCCGGCGTTCGACAGAACCGTAGCGTCTTCCGTCACGCGACGGCTGACGCGAATCGAGGCCGTGCACCAGATCAATTCAACAACTCGAAGCTGACCGTCAACCGAGCTGTCACTGACAACTGGCCAGGCGACGTCGGTCCCCCGAGGTCTCTCGGTGCCGAGCCGACATTCTGCACAACGTTTTGCGACATGGGGCCACCCCGCCCCGAGCCCCACCACGAGCCGTACCACGACCACCAACCGTAGTGATCCTCGCGGATCGAGAGCGGCGGGCCCACGGTTTGGCCCAACTCCGCCGCCATCGCAACCGCCTTCTCTTCCGCCGCCCGCAACGCGAGCGCGCGGGCCTCGTCACGGTGTCGACGCAGCTCGGTTGTACGGAAGTCGATCCCGTGCACGAAGTTCGCGCCCGCCTCCAGAACCGAGCCGAGGACCGATTCGAATTTTTCGATGTCCTGAAGCCTGATCACGATGGTCTTCTGAACGAAGTATCCAATGAAATCGAAAGCCTCGTAGGCATCCCGATATCGGGGCTCGATTTGCAGAAATTCGGTCTGCATGCGCTCACTCGGGATGCGGTGGCTTTGTGCCGCGCGCAGAATCGCTTCAACGCGCCGGTCGTTCTCCGCCTTCGCCACTGCAAGCTCGGGATCGGAGGTCTGCACGCCCAGAGTCAGCACCACCTCGTCCGGCACCACCCGAACCTCGGCTTCACCCGAGACCGTGATCGATCGATCGTTGGTCTGCTGAGCTAGAGCGGACGGTGACACCACGGCCGCAAGCGCCAAGCAAAGGAAGGCTCGCCTTCGGGTGATCATGACTAACCTCCAGTCGATTGAGATGTCGGACGAGAGAATCTGGTGGGAGGGAAGGCTGGATAAAGTTACAACGCTACCGTTCCCGCGCTACCCTGCAAGCTTCCGATGGCAGGGTGTTCAGGCGCTGCAATGAGCCAACGCACCTATCGGCACCACCTCCGTTTTCTACATCCGCTTGTCGAAGCGTAGATTCCGGACGCGCCCGTTGCTGACCCTGAGTCTCGCGACCCGACCCTCGGAGTCGCGCTCGAAAGTCATCAGCCTCAACCACCAAACCGTCCCACGAAACTCGTCCGCTTGCGTCGGATAGAGGTGAACGTCGTCGTTTCTCCAATGAGTGGCGACGAGCTGCCCGTCCCTGACCACGAGGGTATGGCGGGTCTCGAGTTCCTCGCTGACATACACGCCGGCGTACTCGCCGAGCTGTTGAGGGGTCGGGTCGAACGGTTCGACTCTGGGTGCCTCCATGCCGCGATAGGCGACATGGGATACCTGGCCCTGCGGATCGCGTCGGAACACGACGGCGGCACCGTAGGAATTGACCCAGAAAGTCGAATCCGACATAGCCATCATCCGGAACTGGTCCTCGGCGGTCGCCTGAGCCAGCAGACGGTCAGCCTCCCGGGTTATCGTCAGCAACCATCCGGGTCCCAGCCGATAGGTGCCGACGTAGTCCTCCAGAACCCGCGGATCAACCGCAACCTGCTCACGCTCGACCGGCGATCGTCCAAATTGAGTCGGGCTGCCCGACATCTGATCTGCCAGGTAGACATCGGCTACGCTGCGCGCCATGAATGTTGTGGGAAAGCCGGCCACGTTGCTCAAGACGATGACCGCCGTGCGCTGCTCGGGCAACCGAAGGAGATAGGTGCGAAAACCCGCCCAGCTGCCACCGTGAGTGACGGTACGCAGACTGCGGTACTCTCCGATACCTTGACCGAAGGCATAGCCGATCGTGTCGCCACCGTTGAGGACACCTCGCTCGTGGGTCAGCGCGACGGCCGCGCGGCCGCCGACGCGGGCCTGCTCGTAGTTGAGCGCCCACCTAGCCAGGTCCTCGACCGTCGTGTACAGCGAGCTCGACCCCAGAGCCGTCAGGTTGTTCGCCACATTGCGATAACCGCCGTCAGGATCAGGCGCGTACGAGTAGGCACGGTCTACGACGATACGATCGTGGTCGCTGTGAAAATGTGTGGCGGTCATCCCGAGCGGCTCGAACACCTCCGCCTGCATCCAACCGGCAAACGGTTCGCCTGTCACCCGTTCTACGATCGCGGCCAGCAGATTGTAACCGGTATTCGTGTACG
>JASFMO010000393.1:0-3869 GCA_050117535.1 Gemmatimonadales bacterium
CTCTCTCGTCTCGGCGCGCATGATCGCCGAGGGGGTGCCGGGCCTGTTGAGGGACCGAACCGACCGGCCGCACGGCGCCGCGATCACGGGCACGCTGCCCAAGAAGCTCACCATCGGTGGCGCCGCCGGCATGTTGCCCGGCCTGTTGGGCATTGGTACCGGAAGCATCCTGGTGCCCGCCTTCGCCTTCTTGCTGAAGGCCCCGGTCAAGACCGCCGTCGCCGCCTCGCTGGTATGCTTCTGCTTCAACTCGCTGATCAGCTCGGCCTTCAAGGCCGCGCAAGGTTTCGTCGAACTGGATGTCGTGCTACCTGTCTGTCTGGGGACGCTGATCGGCTCGAACCTAGGAGCGGTGGCGAACAAGCGTCTGGCTCCGGCTCACGTCAAGCTGGTCTTCGGGCTGGTGTTCACTTATGTGTCATTCAAGTTCATCCTGTCATCTTTTGCCGTGAGCCTATGAAACCAGGTGACGGAGACTCGATCCTCGAGCACACCCGATCGAAGTTCCGAACGATCCTGGAGCAAAACGATCTCATGGGCGCCGAGGTCTCGGTGCTGGCCCAACCTCTCACACCCGAGGAAGCGATCGGTACGCCCGGTCGCCGCGACTTCCCGATCGTCCTGGGCAGAGAGCGAGTGGTCGAGTCGCGAGCCATCGGATCGCGGGGCCACGCCTTCACCGACACGCCGCGGGAGTTCGTTGGAACGCTCGAGGATGTCTTGGACCTCGAACTGACCACGAGCCAGAACCGGGCCATCTACGTGGCCACACTCAACGCCGTCCTCGGGCAGCTCGGGATGGTGAACGCGACGGTGCACTGCAAGGATGACGACCCCGAGCGGTGTGCTCTCGAGATGGCCAGAACGGTGCTCGAGCGGTATGGCCGGGTGGATGTGGGACTGATCGGGTTCAACCCCGCTATCGCCGAGCGACTGGTCGACACCTTCGGCGCGGAGCACGTTCGCATCTCGGACCTGAACGGCGACAACATCGGAACTCGACGCTTCGGCGTCGAGATCTGGGACGGAAACGACCGTACCGAAGAGCTGATCGACGCTTCCGACGTCGTCATACTCACCGGCACCTCTCTCGTGAACGGCACGTTCGACCGGATCTGGCACCGCATTCAGACTGAAGGCAAAGCCTACCTGGTCTACGGCGTCACGGCGGCGGGCGTGAGCGAACTGCTGGGCATCGACAGAATCTGCCCCTGCGGCCGGGACTCGTGATCGTAATACAAGCACACGAACTCCGAGCGGCACGGCAGCGGCGGTAGACGTTTAGGCGCGGTCCGTCGATTCGATCGGGCGAACGCACCGTTCAGCCGGGCCACGTTGTGTCGTTGCTGAGCGTCCGCTCGCGGGATTCCCGATCCCGGAAGCGAACAGAGCGGGCGCAGGCCGGTGTCCGTCACATCCCTCTAGCTCCTTGTCTCTCAACGGTCTACTGCGGCAGCCTTTCGGCACGGTCGTTGCCATTCTCTTCCCCGGCTCGAAGTGTGTCACCGTTCGACGGGAGAAAAAAAGTGGGCACGACGCTTCGCAATCTGAGAGTCGCCGCGCGGTCGTTCATGCGGCGGCCTGGGTTCGCCGTACCGGCCATCGTTATCCTGGCCATCGGCATCGGCGCGACGACCACGATGTTCAGCGTGGCCGATACGGTGCTGTTCCGGAGTCTTCCCTATCCCGATCCGGGCGAACTGGTGTACATCGATCGCGGCAACCATTCGCCGCCGGAGTTCATCGATTGGCGCGACGGATTCGAATCGTTCTCCGCCATTGGCGCGGCCTCGACCAATCGAATCGCGCTGCAGGGCGAGGGGCGAGCGGAACAACTGCGCGTCGCCGGTGTGACACCGGAATTCTTCTCGATGCTGGGGGCCACACCTCATCTCGGCCGCCTTTTCGCGCCGGACGAGTTCTTCGGCCAGGCGTCGGTCGTGCTGCTGGATCATGGCCTCTGGCAGCGCCGCTGGGGCGGCGATCCATCCATCCTCGGTCGGTCGATCACGCTGGACGGACGGCCCTATGTGGTCGCCGGAATCGTCAGCCCGCGCTTTCAGCCGCCTAATGCGCTGACGGGCTCTCGCGTCGACGTCTGGCTACCACTGGACGTCGAGCGAGCCAATATCCACGGCCGCGGATATGCCATCTTGAACGTCGTGGGCCGGCTACGAGAGGACGTTAGCCTCGAGGCCGCGCGAGCGGAGATGGAGGCCTACGTCCTGTCGGTCGCCTCCGAAAACCCCGGACGCTACCTGCGGCGTGACGGTTCGCCGAATCCGTTTCCGCTGGTGCCACTGCACATCGCCACCATTCACGGGGTCGCGCAACCGCTGATCGTCTTGCTGGGCGCCGTGGGGCTGATGCTGCTGATCGCCTGCGCGAACGTCGCCAACCTGTTCCTGGCCCAGGGGACGGCGCGCGCCCGCGAGATCGCGGTCCGAGGTGCATTGGGCGCCAGCCGCGGTAAGATCTTCCGTCAACTGCTGACGGAGAGCGTGGCTCTGGCCGGCCTCGGTGGACTCCTGGGCGTCTGGCTCGCCATCTTCGGCGTGGAAGCCTTCACGCGATTGAGCCCGGTCAGCGTCCCGCGGCTGGAGAACGTGACGGTCGACACGCGAGTTCTCATCTTCGCTCTCGTCGCGTCGGTGGGGACGGGCGTGATCTGCGGAATCCTGCCGGCTCTGCAGGCGGCGCGCCGCACCACGATCGACATACTGAGAGAGGGCGCGAGCGGGTTGACGTCGACGCGGCGCGGCCGCCGGATACGCGGCGGCCTGGTCATCGCCGAGATCGCCCTGGCTCTGCTGTTGCTGACGGGTGCCGGGCTCATGTTCCGAAGTCTGATGGGAATGATGCAGGTCGATTCCGGCTTCGAGACCGAAGACCTGATCACGTTTCCCCTACAACTGAGCGGCAACTACACGCAGGAGCGACGCAGGCAGTTCGTCGACGAATTGTTCGAGCGGATCGGTGCGATCCCCGGGGCGCGAGTCGCCGGCGCGGGTTGGACCGTTCCCTTCCAGTACACGGGCGCATCGCGCTGCTGCTGGTCGACTGAGGTGTCGGACGCTACGGCCGGCGCGAACGCGGCCTCGATCGGCAGCTACATGCATCCGGTCACGCCCGGATACTTCGACGCCCTGGCGGTCCCGCTGCTGTACGGCCGCGATTTCACCCGCCAGGATGCCGCGCCCGCCGGCTGGGTGGCGATCATCAACCAGCGGACGGCCCTCCACCTGTTCGGGACCGAGAACGCGGTCGGCGAGATCCTGCGATTCGGCAGCGGGGAGAACACGCTGACCGTTGTGGGGGTGGTTCCGGCCGTCAAGCACTGGGGCGCGCTGCGCGCCGACGAGTTCGCGGTCTATTTGCCGTATCATCGCTTTGGCAGCGGTGCAGAATTCCTTCACGTCGCGGTGCGAACCGACGACGACCCGGGCGTGCTCGCCGCTGCGCTGCGGCAGGCCGTCTGGTCGATCGACCCGAACCTACCGATCGAGGGGATGAACACGATGCGGCAGCGGGTGGATAGATCGCTGGCCGGCCCCAGGTTCCTGTCGCTGCTGTTCACGACCTTCGCTACGATCGCTGTCATCCTCGCCTGCGGCGGGATCTACGCATCGATGCTGCACTGGGTCAGCCTGCGCCGCCAGGAGATGGGAATCCGATTCGCGCTCGGCGCTGACCGTCGGCGCGTGATCGCGCACGTGCTGTTGCACGGGCTGGCCCTGACGCTCATCGGCCTGACGCTCGGGCTCGGAAGCGCCTACGGGCTGTCCCGGCTGCTTCGCGGCCTCCTTTGGGGGATCGCCGAGACGGACATTCCGACGTATGCGGCCGCCGCGCTGCTGTTGGGTGCCACA
>JASFMO010000394.1:0-3866 GCA_050117535.1 Gemmatimonadales bacterium
CCGGAAGATTGCGGGCGAAGTCTTTCGCACTGGACCGACCCGACTGCTCCGAGGCTTTCTTCAGCATCTCGATGAAGTCTCCGTCGCCTACCTGATTGCGCAGGCCCTGCAGGGTCGGGATGTAGTAGTACTTGAAGGCGAAGTCGTAGACCTCGGTGAAGGTCATCTGCGCGTCAGCCGTGAACTTGTGCGGAGCCGCCTCCTGCGCGTAGGCCGATCCGAAGAAGCCACAGAGATTCTTGCAGCCCAGGCAGGCGAGGGCGCTCGCGGGCACGACGCGGCCGAGAAAGTCCCGGCGTGTTGAGTTGAGTCCTGAAGCTTCCATTTCCGTACCTCCGGGTCTGAGGACTGCGGACTCTGGCGCTAGCGGCGGGCCAACCGGCGTCCCCGTTCGACGCAGGAGCGGCCGGAGATGCGCCCCGCGAAGGAGGACGTTGGGCAGCCCATGACGGGTCCGCGAGCGGATCGGATATTGTTGGCGCACGAGGACGGACTCAGTCAGAATACGGTTTGCCCGGGGGCGTCGCAAAGACCCAGGTCTCACAGACCGGCTCGCCACGGGAGGGCTGGGCGTCAGCCGACCCCTCAGATAGAATGCCCCGAAACCTAGTCACGCCACATGTCTCGATGTATTCTACCAGGCCTATTCTCTGACAGGATGGCTCGGACTGGATCGGTCTATTGCCGGGTCGAGCCGCGCTCGCATTTCAGCCATCCGATGGGTTGCCAGAACGCACGACGATTTTGGGAGACGTTCGATGAAGACTGTCCGTTCATTCCCTGCGCTGGTCACGCTCATGCCGCTGCTGGCACTGACGGTCGCTTCGCCCTCCCGCGCGCAAGAGGAACCGAGGTTCTCGACGGGGGGCACCTGCGACTTCAGCGGCATCCCGGGCGTCGTCTGGTTCGGGACGCAACGCCATATGTCGGTCCAGCAATTCGCCTCCTACGTGGCGCCCGTCTACTGGTTCTCGCCGGATGAACCGCTATTGTACCAACTGGAACGGGACTCGATCCGCATACCGGAGTCGCTCCCCTTCGAGCGGGCGCCCGACCGCCCCGTGGTCTACTACCAGTTCGATGACATGCTCGTCGATGAAGCGCAGGTGGAGACCGCCTACGAGCGTGATGCGGCGAACCCGGGTACCTCGGTCATCGACCTCGAGGCGGTTTCCGCCGTCAAGCTCCACTACTTCGCCTATTTCAGCTCGGAGGTCGGGCTGGGCGCGCACCAGCACGACGTGGAGGCGGCGGAGTTCAAGGTCGTGGTGCTGAGGTCCAGCGGTGAGTTCATTCGCGAAGCCACCGACGCGCAGTGCGACGAGCAGAACTATATCGTGCTGGTCACGCGGGTCAGCGCCAAGGCGCACGGGATCATCTGGTTCTGGAACGTCATCGATACGGACGAGGAGACGCGCTTCCCGATGCACCTGCTGGTGGAAGAGGGGAAGCACGGCTTGGCGACCGACAAGAACGGCGACGGCTACTTCACGCCGGGCTATGACGTCAGCCGCCACATCAACGACGCCTGGGGTGTGCGGGACAACATCCGCTCGGGCCAGCTGGTGACCGGCGGCTATCAGGCGTGGATGACGAAGGTGCGACGGCCCGAGCACCGGGTCTATCCGCCGCTGCCGGGGGACAGCCCCGGGCGGGCGCGGCTGGCGCGGCGCGGCTACTACGAGGAGCCCTACGTCGAGTACGAGCTGCGGCCGTTCCCGTCGGCCGAGCTGGCCGCCGACGACCCCGGCCTCTACCATTTCATGGAAGCGAAGTACGTCGAGGACTGGCCGAAGGTACGCACGGGGCAGAGCGCGGAAGACGTGCTCGACTGGGTGGGCGAAGGCTCGGTGGTCAAATCGCTGGCCATCTCGCTATACTCGGACGGCGACGTCGGCTTCTCCTTCGTCTTCCCCTTCTTCATTGTCAAGAACCTCGAGACCAATATCAGCGGCGGCTTCCTCGTCTGGCGGCTGTATCTGAAGGACTTTGGTCTTCGCGATTTCGGCGCTATGGCGATGTACGCGCCGTCGGCATCGCGCTGGTTCGACACGTACTTCGCGCTGGGGTACGAGTGGTACGAAGAGGGTCCCAGGGATGCTCCAGAGAAGTTCGACGACTTCGTACTGGAGACAGGGTTCAAGTTCCGTGTGCAACTGGGCACGTCACCGCTGAAGTTCCTGACGGTCCTCACGGATTTCTGGGGGTTCCGCGCCGGTGTCAAGAACTACGGTTTCACCGATATCGAGCGCTTGACGTACGTGCTCGAGTTCGGCGCCGGCGCCTGGTAACCCGGCGAACCACCGATACTCCGTCGTGGACGATCTCAAGCGCTACCCGATCTCGATAGCCGACGTCATCCGCGCGCGAGAGGTCGTTCTAGCGTGCGTGAAGCCGACCCCGCTGCTCCGCTACGAAGGGCTGTCGCGGGTCATAGGCGCCGACGTCTACATCAAGCACGAGAATCACAACCCCACGGGCACCTTCAAGATTCGGGGCGGCATCAATCTCATGTCGCACCTCGAAGCTGCCGGCGCCGACGGCGCGGTCACGTTCTCGACCGGCAACCACGGTCTTTCCATCGCGACCGCGGCGCGCTGGTTCGGTCTCGACGCCGTCGTCGTCGTTCCCGAGCGTAGCAACCCGGCCAAGACCCGCGCCATCCGCGAGTGCGGCGCCGAACTGATCGAGGCGGGTCGCGACTTCGAGGAGTCGGAGCAGATCGCTGAAGAACTGGCCGAAGAGCGCGGCCTGTACCTGGCACACCCCGCCGACGAGCCGCTGCTGATCAACGGCGTCGGCACTGGGTTCCTGGAAGTCGTCGAAGATCTGCCCGACGTGGACGTCGTCATCGTTCCGCTGGGCGCCGGCAGCGAGGCCGCGGCGGCGATCACAGTCGTCCGAGCGCGGGCGCCGCGCGCGATAGTCATCGCGGTGCAGGCCGAACGTTCGCCGGCAGCCTATCAGTCGTGGCGCGAGAAGCGGATGCGCCACGCCCCCAATCGCACCTTCGCCGGCGGGTTCGCCACGGGAAAGGCGTACGAGGTTCCATTCGCCATCTACGGCGACGGGCTCGACGACTTCGTGCTGTTGACCGAGGACGAGATCTACGACGGAATCGGCGCCGCCCTCTACTATACGCACAATCTGGCGGAAGGGGCCGGCGCGGCGACGATTGCCGCCGCGTTCAAGCTACGCGACCCATTGGCGGGAAAACGGGTCGTGCTCCAAATGAGCGGCTGTAACGCGTCGCCGGACGAGATCGCGGAGGCCTGCCTCAGGCCGACGTTCCGCTGCGGCTACGACCGCTGACCTCACCCCGCGGACGCAGACGAGTTGGGAGAAACAGTCGCGTGCTGGCGCCACGCGCTTACGTACGACGCCAGCGCTGGTACCGATACGAGAGCGCCAGCAGCACGATCGCCAGCAGCACGAAGCTGAAGATGCGGTACAACTGCGCCAGCTGAGATAGATCGTACAGAAAGACTTTTCCCGACGAGATGAGCGCCATCCCCAGACCGGCCCAGCGGACCGGCGCTTGCTTAAGCCGGAATCCAAGCGCGAGCAGCGCCGCGGCGTACGCCATCCAGAAGGCGCTGATCGAGAGGTCGCGGGCGAGCGTCCAACGCTCCGCATCGCCCAACAGGTCGAAGAACCGGAATATCTCGCCCGTCCCCCAGCCCAAGAAGAAGACCGCCGCCGCGAGCATCACGAAGGGGCGGACGCCGATCTCCCAAGGCTCGGAACGCTCGATCCGTAGCAAGGCCAGCGACCAGACCAACAACCCCGCGCACGTGCCGAGCCCTGTGAGAGCGAAGCCGCTGACGAAGGCGGGATCCCCCATCGGACGCGGCTTCGCTCTCACA
>JASFMO010000395.1:0-3866 GCA_050117535.1 Gemmatimonadales bacterium
CCGTTCCACGCCTTTGCGGCCGTACTACATCGTGGCCCGGCTGCCCGGCGAGGAGCAGGAGGAATTTTTGCTGATCCAGCCGTTCACGCCGGACGATCGGCACAACCTGGTCGGATGGATGGCGGCGCGCAGCGACGGCGAGCATTACGGTCAGATGATCTTGTACCGTTTCCCGACGGGCCGGCACGTGGACGGGCCCAACCAGGTCGAGGCCCGGATCGACAACGACGCGGTCATCTCCGAGCAGTTCACGCTGTGGGGGCAGGTCGGCTCGGAGGTCTCTCGGGGCATCCTGCTGGTCATCCCGCTGGGTGACGCCATCCTGTACGCCGAGCCGGTCTTCCTGAAGCCGGAGACGCTGGAGTTCCCGGAGCTGCGGCGCATCATCTTGGTCGATTCGCGTCAGGTCGTCATGCACCAGACGCTGGAGGCATCGGTCGCCGCGCTGGTGGGCGAGCTGCCGGCGGTCGCGCCGCTGGCGGAGACCGCGGCTCTACCGGAGGCGGAAGCGGCGCCGGCGGGGGCGACGGATGCCGAGCTGATGGGGGCGCTGCGCGAGGGGATCGAGGAGACGATCGCCAGGTTGCGCGAGCTGCTGGAGCGGCTAGAGCGGTTGGAGCGGCGCTCTCCCTGAGACGCCGGATCACCGCCCCCTTGGCGTCGCCGCTGCCTGGTCACCCTCGATGTGGAGTCGGGCAACATCGGCGTGCGGTATTTCCCGACGAGGCTGCCGTGCGCATCCGCTACTTCGACGAAGCCGAGGCCGCACGCTAGCCGCCTCGCTCTACCGAGGGCTGTGTCACCCAGGAACTCGCCGTACCGACCCACCAATCAATGCCCTCGGTCTTGAGGATTCGTTGATATGAGCGCGCTACTCTTGCTGTGGTCTGTGAGGCTGCGCGGCGGTAGCGCGGATTTCCTGCCAGTTTCGTCACCTCGCAGTGAAGGTGCCCCCGTGGCGGAACTGGCAGACGCGTCCACTTGCCAAGTGGATGGCCTTTGGGTCGTGTGGGTTCGAATCCCACCGGGGGCACGCCCAGTATTGTGATGTCGGGATGGTCGTTCAGTTCTTGACTCGCCCATGTCCTCCAGCTAGCATGTAAATACTTGGCAAGTGGATGCTGTTTCCGTCACGGAAAAAAGCCCGGAGGATCTCCTCCGGGCTTGGCGTTTGTGGTAGCTCTTTCCTAGGGGCGTTACTCGCTGCTAAGCTGCTAACTGCACCACACTCTGGAATGAAGCCGTAGTCCCGAATTGGACAGCCGGAGGGTTCCAATGACGAGACACCATACCGAGGAGCGATCGATCGTGACCCTGGCGCTGGCCGGGATCGTCGCGCTGTCGGCCGCCTGCGCGCCCCCCGGCCGGGAGGCATCCGCCGGCGGCACTTACGAGGACCTGCTCGTCTTGTTCGACGAGTGGCGCGCCTTCGAGAGCCCCGAGTTCGTGGACGGCGTGCCCGACTACTCGGCGAGCGCGATGGCCGCGCAGCACGCCCAGCTCGCGGAGTGGCAGGCCCGGCTCGACGGCTTCGACGTTCAGGACTGGCCCGTCGCCCAACAGATCGATTGGCACCTGGTGCGGGCGGAGATGAACGGGCTCGATTTCGACCACCGTGTGCGTCGGCCGTGGGAGCGGGACCCCGCCTTCTACGTCACCATCTACCCGGCGCAGAGCGACGTGCCCGCACACGAGGGCCCGGTGATCCACGGGTGGATCGACCTCTGGCTGTACGACTATCCGCTGTCCGCGGACGACGCGGCGGAGCTGGCGGAGCGCATCGCGGCCACCCCCAGGATCCTGGAGCAGGCCCGGGTCAACCTCACGGGGAACGCACGCGACCTGTGGCTGGCCAGCCCCCGCTCGTTCCGCGGGCAGGTCGCGGACCTCGAGCGCCTGGGCGAGCGTGTCGCCGGAACCAGCGCCGAACTCGATGCGGCGATCGCCGCCGCGGGCGAAGCCACGCTGGCCTTCATCGGGTGGCTCGAGCAGGAGGTCCCCTCGAAGACGGGCCCCTCGGGCGTGGGGAAGGACGAGTACACGTGGTACATGCGGAACGTCCACCTCGTCCCCTTCTCCTGGGAGGAGCAGGTCACGCTCATGCGTCGCGAGCTGGCGCGGGCGCACTCGTCGCTAAGACTGGAGGAGAACCGGAACCGGGACCTCCCGCAGCTGCAGCGCATCGACAGCGCCGACGAGTACGACCGGCGGCTGAACGACGTGGTCACCCGGTATATGGAGTTCCTGGAAGCGGAGGAGATCCACACGATCGAGGATTGGATGGACCCCGCGCTCCGCGCCCAGATGGGCAGCTTCACGCCCGCGGCCCCGGACGAAATTCGGAACTTCTTCCAGGAGGTGAACTACCGGGACCCCATGGTGCTGATGACGCATTTTCACCACTGGATCGAGCTCGCGTACATCCGGGAGAAGCCGCATCCCAGTCCGATCCGCAGCGCCGCGCCGCTCTACAACATCTACGACAACCGCTCGGAAGGGCTCGCGACGGGGGTCGAGGAGATGTTCATGCACGCCGGTCTGTACGATGACTATCCCCGCTCGCGCGAGCTCGTCTGGATCATGCTGGCGCAGCGGGCCGCGCGGGCGCTGGCCGGTCTCAACCTCCACGGTGGCGAGTTCACGATGGAAGAGGCGGTGGAGTTCGCGGGCCGCTGGACGCCCCGGGGTTGGCTGCCCGACGCCGACCTGGTCCGGTTCGAGCAGCAACTCTACCTGCGCCAGCCGGGCTACGGCACCAGCTACGTGACGGGGAAGATCCAGCTGGAGGAACTGATGTCCGAGGTGGCGCTTTCGCGGGGGGACGCGTTCACCGTCGGGAGCTTCTTCGACGACTACTTTGCCGCCGGCGTGATTCCGCACACGCTGGTGCGCTGGGAGATGACCGGCCAAAAGGATCCGATCCTGGTGGCAGGCGGGGGTGGGGGGTGACGACGCCGCTGGGTCGTCACGGGGCCGCATCATCGGACTCCGCAACCCCGAGCTACGGACGGTGCCGACCGCGTTGGCGCAGATAGTCGCCCGGGGTCAGAGTCGGCAGGCCCGCGACGGTGCGCCCGAGGTACCGGCCGAAGTGGGTGCCGTCACCCGTGAGCAGGTGCGTTGGCCATGCGATGGGCGCGGGACAAGGTCGCGGGGGCGCGACGGAAGATTGATCTTCGAGTCCTTCGGTTTCCTCCTTCGCGCCGCCCACCCCTAATCGAGGGGGAGCGGATAGGAGAGGACAGCCGGTGCCGGCAAGTGGCGCACGGCGTAGAGCGTCTTGTTCTCCTCGTCTATCGTGAGTGTGAACGCCTCCGTGTCGAGGCGAAGGGCTTCCAGGAAGTCTCCTTCCCAGTCGAACACGTGAACGTACTCTGCGTAGTTCGCCCGTCCCGGAAAGCCCGCCCGCGTCCGGCCCGAGAAGAGCGCGTAGATCCGTTCTTCGGTCGTCGCGACATCGATGTAGCCGAACCGCAGATCCTCTCCGCTCGTCATCGCCGGCCCCATCTCCGTCTGCCGCACGCCGAAACGTGGCTCGAACGGAAAGGGACCGGCGCTTCGCCGGAGGAGACTTCCGTCCGCGCGGTAGATCTCGATCGCCCCGGCGTGCCGGGTGCCGAGGACGAGCCGTGCCCGGTCCGGCCGCGGCTTCATGCGTCCTTGGTAGGCGTGCTGAAGGATGTTCGCAGGCACCTGCCACCTGTTCGCAGGCAGGGGGCCGACGAAACGGATCTGATGTCCGGTCGCGTCGAATTCGCCGAGGCGCCCGTCGAGGAAGAAGCCTAGGGCGAGGATTCGTTCTCCCAGCCAGACGGGGTCGGTGACCGGCGCGCCCGAGACCAGCCGGAGCATCCTCGCCTTCTCGA
>JASFMO010000396.1:0-3864 GCA_050117535.1 Gemmatimonadales bacterium
CGCCGCTCGTGCGGCCACCTACAAGAAGGGACGATAGCCCGGTCAACTCGACCGGCCGTTCCCAGCGGAATCTCCCGCTGCGGCGAAATCGAAGGGTTCGGTGGCGGGATTCTGCAGTTGACCCGACTTCGAAAATTCGTTGAACTGGTCCGCGCCCACGAAGATGTCTGACCAGACACGCAGTACCACACCTTGTCGAACCGTTGCCGGCGGAATTTCCTGGCCGTCCACCAGATGGTTCAACAGGTGAGCGACTTCGTTGTGTCCAAACATGCCTCGAATCGGCGTTGTACCGCTGAAGCGCGCGTTGATCTCGAAGACGACCGGCTCACCGTCCTTGACGCGAAATTGAAGGTTGCACGGCCCGTAGGCGCCCAGCCGCTCCGCGATCTCCGCGATACGCGCCTCGAAGCCCGTCTCTCCTTCCGAGTAGGCGCGATAGGTATTTCCGTCCCGAAGGTCGCGGCGGAGCACGACGACCGAGCCACATCGCCCCCCGGTCACCAGACAACCGGCGGTGAATTCCCCGCTTTCTTCGGGCAGGAGCTCTTGGAAGACATACTCCGTGCTGCCCCCGCAAAGCCTATCTACCTCGGACTCGCGCTGAACCACGCCCACACCGACCGAGCGCGCCCCACGACGCGGCTTGGCGAAGAGCGGCAGACCGACGGATTCGATCAGTCGCTGAACCGCTGCGCGATCGGTCGAAAGGGCGGTTCGGGGGTAAGCGAAGCCGTTCTCCTTCAGAAACTCAGCCGTCCGCCATTTGTCATCCGCGATCTCGACCACATGCGGAGGACTAACGACGATCTGAACACCAAACTCCTCCTCGAGCCGCCCCCGGGCTTCGCCGAAGATGCGCAACTCGACATCGGTTCCTACCAGCACTACCGACACCGCCTCGCGGGCGATCACCTCCTGGACTCGCTCGAGGAAGCGTGGGTCGGCCGCCATGGGTATGCGGTAGGCACGGTCGCCCAGCCAATGGCCCGCCGCACGGTGGTCGGGATCGCCGGTGACGATTCGCATCGGCCGGCCCGACATTCGCAGCGCTCTCAAGACGCCCTGGCCGACGAGCGCGCCGGCCCCGGTGACGAAGACGGTCAATTCGCCCATAGCTTCTCACTCACCATTCGCTTGCATGACCCGATCTCATCCAACCTGTGCGCGTCGCTGCCGATCGAGACCAACGGGTCGACCTCCTCGAGTAGGTTCAAGAAGCCAGACAGATCGCGCAGGTACGAACTGCTGATCTCGATCGCGACGCCCCTTTCCCGGCACTCAGCCATCAAGGACCGGAAGTAGGCGTCCGGAAATGTGCCGGTCTGTCGGAGCGACATACCCCCGGGGTGCGCCAGGACATCCGCACCGCCCCGCTTCACGAAGCCCCGGGCCAGGCGATATTCGATTTCCGCGAAGTCGCCACGCGGGACGTCGGCAAACGAGCGCAGGCTACCGTTCGAACCGGGAAAGCGGTGAACACTGGCCAGCACGATGTCGCAGTGCTCTCGGATCTCCGGCGTGATATCGAGCGAGCCCTCGAAGTCCTTGATCCGCACCTCCGCTCCGACCAGTACGCGCACACCGCAGCCCGCCGCCCGGCGGCGAACCTCATCCGCGAATTCGGGGAACCACGCACTATCGGCCCGCACGTGTTCCGTAAAGGCGATCTCGGCCAAACCGAGAGATTCCGCCCGCTGGATCACCTCCGCGATGCTCGCCTCGCCATCCGTATACTCGGTGTGGAGGTGCATCTCGCGGTTCACCCAACCCGGCGTCAGTTCGCTGTACCGTACAAAGCGATGATTCGCTCTCATCCAGACCCTCGATTTGAGGCTTAGGCCCGGCTGCTCGTCGCGGGATTTGCGATCCCGGCACGAAGCCCGGGCAGTAGGGGGGGGAGGCCTACACCGTGGACTCTATGTTTCTGGTGGTTACAGCTCGCCCTGATCAGGCAGAGTCGCCACCGGGCGCGGAGGCCATACTTGGGACCGACGATTCGGACGTCAGCCTGTCGCGCCCTCCATCTGTAGCTGTTGGCCCGACGGCATCCGCAACCGGCGGACACCAGGGCGCATATTCCGGAACCAGCGGAGCGAGCGCCCGATCGACATTCGGCGCCTCGCCGGATCTGATCGCGGCATGAAGCCGCTCCATACCTACGCTAAGGTCGACGCCGTTTCCGTTCGGGCACTGCACGATGTGTATCTTCTCGATCGAGGTCGAGATCGTGCTTTCGTTTTCGCCCACCAATTCTTCTCGCAGCTTCTCACCGGGCCGCAGACCGGTGAACACGATGTCTATGTCCTGATAGGGAACCAGCCCGGACAGCGAGATCAGTTCCTCGGCAAGATCCAGGATGCTCATCGATTCACCCATCTCGAGCATGCAGATGCGGCCGGCAGCCTCGGGTATGACGCCCGCCTGCAGCACGAGCTGCACGGCCTCCGGGATCGTCATGAAATAGCGCTCCACCTCCGGGTGTGTGACGGTGATGGGGCCACCAGCCGCAATCTGCCGCTTGAATACCGGGATAACGCTCCCTTCCGAGCCCAGTACGTTACCGAACCGAACGGCCCGGAAGTCCGTGTCCGACTTGCCCAAGGAAGCCAACTCGAGTACGACGCGCTCGGCGGCCCGTTTCGTCGCGCCGAGCATGCTCGTCGGGTTCACCGCCTTATCCGTTGAGATCAACACGAAGCGTTTCGTGCCATGCTGCACCGCCGCCTCGGCGACGAACAGCGTGCCCAGCACGTTGTTCTTCGCGGCTTCGATGCGATTTGATTCGAGCAAAGGAACATGCTTATAGGCCGCCGCGTGGAACACGTATTCGGGTCGAAAGGTGGCAAACGCACTTTCAACCCGCACCGGGTCTGTGATGTCGGCGATCAGCGGCACAACGTCGACGTCGGGATAGGTATCGACCAGCTCGCGGTGGACGTAGTACAGCGGACTCTCCGCCTGATCGAGCAGCACCAGTTTCCGCGGTCGATACCCGGCGATCTGGCGGGCCAGCTCCGACCCGATTGACCCCGCGCCTCCGGTCACCAGTACGCAGCGGTCGGCCAAGTCGTGCAAAGCCTCCAGGTCCATCGACACCGGATCGCGACCCAGCAGATCCTGGACGCTGACCTCGCGGAGCTGATTGATCCTCGCCCGCCCGGCCAGCAGCTCGCGCAGCGTCGGAACGATCTTGAAATCGACGCCCGTTACCTCGCACTGGGCTACGATGCGGCGTATCTGTTCACCCGTAGCCGACGGAACCGCGATCACCAACAGCTCTGCCCGGTACCGAACCGCATGGGTCTCGAGGTGGGCGCAGTCGCCGACCACAGGAACGCCGTGCAGCGACCGACCGTGAGTGTTCGGGTCGTCATCGACCAACCCGACGACCAGGAGCTCATCGCGCCCGTCGTGCAACGGCTGCCGCAGCAGCCACGCCGCCGACTCGCCTGCGCCAATGACCAGCGTCCGCTTCCCCTCATCCGGCCTCAGCGACAATCGTCCCTCTCGGATCCAACGCGCCGCGAACCTCAAGCCGCCCGACAGAAAGACAATCATCAGCCAGTCGAGCAGTAGGATCGACCGGGGCAGCTCCGGCAGCGCTTTGAGCAGGAACAGCGCCCCTAGGAACACGCCCGAACTCACCGTCGCGGCCGCCACCAGATCGACCAGGTCGCGCATGCTGACGTGTCGCCAGTAGCCACGGTAGAGCCCGAAGTAGTGGAAGACGACCAGCCGGGCCATCAAGACGAACGGAACAGTCGAGAGGAAGACGTTCCAGTATTGCCCGGGAATCCGAAAGTCGAAGCGTAGCAGGAAAGCACCCAAGTAGGCCGCCGGGATGATCGCGATGTTACCAGC
>JASFMO010000397.1:0-3860 GCA_050117535.1 Gemmatimonadales bacterium
TGATCGCCCCCCCACTCGATCCTGTGGCCTTCTATGTGTCCGGCGGCATCGGAATCGTTAGTCGAAGTGGTGACTTTTTCGAGGGCGCCGACGACACGTCCGACATCGCCGGCGTGGTCGGCGTAGGGTTGCGCTACGGGCTCGGCCCGGGCTGGCGCATACGGTTCGACGTGCGGGACTACATTTCCTCGTTCGTCAACAAGGAGCTGGACGAACTGCTCGACACCGGCTCGAAGCTTCAGAACGACATCATGCTAACGGCGGGGGTGGAGTTCTTCTTCAACCCGGGGCAGTAAGCCGTCAAGAAGTATTCAACCGCCTGAGACGCCATTCACCGGGACCTGAAGACTCGAAGTCCAGTCGGAGCTTCAGGTCCCGCTGCCGCCACTCTCGCGTCGTTCCCTGTCGGAATCGCATGCGAAGTTGGACATCCGCGCGGGCTCTGTTTCCATCGACGTTGAGCTCGGGATCGAAGCGGGTAACCTCGATCTCGTCGGCGCCACCGAAGATCGCATTCAGTATTCGCCGATCGCTTCCCGGGATCTCGCCCTTGTACAGCTCGCTCGATATGGCCGACTCGTTCTCGGCCTCCAACAGGTCACGGAAACGGGCGACCATCCCCGCAATGGTTTCCTCGGGCGTCAGTTCCGGCGCGGCTTCCTCGGGTGGAGGTTCCGCCGCCGCGGCGCCGGTGTCGGCGGGAGCGCTGCCCGTGTCGGCCGGTGCGGCGGCGGTATCGGCCGCCGGCTCGACCTCCGCCTCCGGCTCGGTCGGCGGCCCCTGCGTCGGTTGCGCTTCCTCCGTCGGCCGCTCGACAGCGACTCGGCCCAACGCCACAGCCAGGGCGCCGGTGTACAGCTCACCCGCCTGCTGAAACAGTCCGGTCGCCTCGTCGTAGTTGCCCTGCTCGAATTGGGCCTGCGCCTGATTGGCGACGATATTGGCGCTGATCAGTCCCTGCGGCGCCTTGTCGACGGCTCCGGCGGCACGAGCCGAGTCCCTCTGGACCTCCATCGCCACCTTGGCCGCCAGCGCACCCGACCCGCCCCGGGCGAGGGCCGTCCGAGCCCGCTGCGTCAGGCTCCCGAAACCGCGCGCCACGTTCGAGTAGCCTGTGGAGGCAACTTCATAACGGCCGCCGTTGAACGAGCGATTCGCCGCCTCCAGCTGCCGGGTGACGTTCGCGAAATCGTCCTCGAACAACTCGTCGGCTCGCGCGGCTCGCGCATCGCGTTGAGCGGTGGTGGCGGAATTGCGAGCGGATTCGGCCGAGGCCCGCGCCGCGGCCAAAGCCTCCGCCGCCGCCTCGCGCTCCCCCGCCGTAGCTCTTTCATCGGTCGGAACGGTCACCGCTTCGGTAGCCTCGGGCGTTTCGCCGCCCGTCGGTTGCTCCCCGGCAACCGTACCGACTTGCGTCTCGCCTTCTCCGCTCGGTAAGGGGTCGCCGGCTGCCTCTTCGGCGGCGCCCGTGGCGGGTGGCTGCTCCTCCGGCGGCAAGACGGCAAGATCGGGGATGTTCTCTTCGACCGGACCCGTCCGCGTGCCCGCGGACTCGGGCGATGGCCGCAACGGCCCCCAGACGAGCAACCCAGCCAAAACGGCTACCGCGGCGACGCCGAATCCGAGCACGAGGGCTCCTCTGACGCTCTTGCGCGGTCGACGGGGTTCGGCTTCCGGGCTGACGGGAGGAGCCGACGGTTCCGGCGTCAGGGTCGGTGCCAGGGCGTCGGGCCAGGAGACATCGCTCTCAGGCTTCGACCAGCGGGCCGGCGTGGTCTCCTCGAGATACGTCGGGTATTCCGGCTCCTGCGGCGGAGTCGGAGTCCCCGGCGGCGGCGTCTGACCGGGAGGAGCCGGGGTGCTATCCGGAGGCCTGCGCGACCAGGCCGGCGGTGTCGGCGTCCGTGGCGCAGGCGTCCGGCCCGGTGGCGTTGGCGTCCGGCCCGGCGGCGTTGGCGTCTGGCCCGGTGGGGTCGGGGTCCGGCCCGGTGGGGTCGGCGTCTGGCCCGGCGGGGTCGGCGTTCGAACCGTCGGTGCCGGCGTGTGATCCGGCGGGGTCCGCGACCACGCGGGTGGCGTCGGCGTCCGTGGCGGAGGCGTCCTGCCCGGCGGTACGGGACTCACCGGCGCCTCCGGCGGGGGTGTCTGTCCGGTGCGTATTCGGCCCGGCGGCGTCGGAACCCGCAACGTCGTGTCGCCGCTGCCGGGCAGCGGCATGGGCTCGGTTCGATCCTCCCCGATTTCCGACAAGTCGGAGGTGCAGGCCTCGAGCGCGGAGAGGAAGCCTTCCATCGTCGGAAAGCGATCCTCGCGATCCTTGCTGATCGCCCGCATGATGGTGTGGCGCAGACTCCAAGGCGCATCGGGGCGCAGCTTGTCCAGGCTCTCCGGCTCTTCGAACCGGTGTTTGTACATCAACTCGGCGAGGTTGCCCGCCTGGAAGGCCCGCTGCCCGGCAAGCATCTCGTAGGCGATCAATCCAAGCGAGTACTGATCCGCCCGACCGTCCAAGTCCTGTCTCCCCTCTCCTTGCTCGGGGGACATGTATTGCGGCGTGCCGAGCAAGTCGCCAGGCGTCGTGAGGGTCGTCTCAGCGGCCAGCGCTTTGGCGATTCCGAAGTCGGTGAGGATGACGCAGTCGCGCTCCGCATCGAGCACCATGTTGTCCGGCTTGACATCCCGGTGAATGACGCCGCGTCTGTGGGCATAGGCCAGGGCATCGGAAGCCTGGCACAGATAGCGATGGACCTGGAGAAACGGCGGTTGTGGGTCGTCCTGCAGCAGAACGCGCAAGCTCCGGCCGCCGATGTACGGCATCGTGAAGAACGTCAGGCCGCCCTCGCTGTGGACCTCATAGACCTTGATGATACAGGGATGGTCCAGCTTGCCCTGCGTTCGAGCCTCACGTAGAAAACGCTCGACCAGTTCGGTGTCGTAGGCCAAGAACGGCAGCAGGACTTTGATGGCGATCTGACGATCGAGCGACTGTTGATAGGCCA
Organism: Gemmatimonadales bacterium; assembly: GCA_050117535.1. Lineage (GTDB taxonomy): Bacteria > Gemmatimonadota > Gemmatimonadetes > Palauibacterales > KS3-K002 > JASFMO01. The sequence continues at coordinate 3,000 of JASFMO010000397.1, forward strand.
GGAATACCACGGCCATGCCGCCCCGCCCCAGCTCGCGCAAGACCTGGTAGCGGCCGGCCGTGACGTCCCGAAGTCGTTCAAATATCTCCCGCGCCTGAGGAGTGAACGTCGGGCTGTCTTCCGGTTGCCCCGGCACGGGTGTGCCGCAATGCGAGCAGTAGCGACTACCGTCGGGCAGTGGGGTGGCGCAGTGGGTACAGAGTCCCATGGTATTATCTGGACACGTACCCGGTCGCCAAGCGAGCTAACACAGACATGGATCAAAGTTATTGCGACGGTAGGCCAGCAGCAATTCCGCGGGGAACCGGTCGAGGGGATTCCAAGCGAGGCCCACACCCTAGATGCCAAGAGGGCCCGGAAACGCCGAGCCCTCTCGCGGTTGTGGATAGAGATGTGCGGCGATTAGTACATTCCGCCCATGTCACCGCCGGGCATCGGAGGCGCAGCCCTCTCCTCCTCCTTCTTCTCGACGACGACGGCCTCGGTGGTGAGCAGCAGCCCCGCGATCGAGGCGGCGTTCTGCAGCGCCGAGCGCGTGACCTTTGTCGGGTCGATCACGCCCGCCTTCACCAAGTCTTCGTACTTATCGTCCTGGGCGTTGTAACCGTAGTTGAGGTCGTCCTTCTCGCGAATTCGCTCCACGACGATCGAGCCTTCCTTACCCGCGTTGCCCGCGATCTGACGGGTCGGCTCCTCGAGGGCACGACGCACGATATCGACGCCGATCTGAGCGTCACGCTCCTTGATCTTCAGCGCATCGAGCTTCTTCTGCGACCACAACAACGCCACACCGCCGCCGGGGACGATTCCCTCCTCCACGGCCGCGCGCGTCGCGTGCAGGGCGTCCTCGACGCGAGCTTT
>JASFMO010000398.1:0-3830 GCA_050117535.1 Gemmatimonadales bacterium
TCGATAGGCAGATATCGAGGCATGGATCGATTTCAGGCTTGGCTGATTGAGTCTGTAGAGCGGGGCTGGATCCCCGACTTCATTGTACGCTTCGGTATCCGCCGCTTGCTGAGGCAGCGGTTGAGCGTCGAGTCGCGAGGCGATGCCGAACAGCAACGCCAGGCGCTTCGCTCGCTGATCGCCGAGCTGAGACGTTCGCCGATCGCGCTGCACATGGAGCGGGCGAACGACCAGCACTATGAAGTACCGGCGGCGTTCTTCGAGTTGGTCTTGGGTCGCCACCTGAAGTACTCGAGCGCGTACTGGCCCGCCGGGGTCGGATCGCTGGACGAGGCGGAAGCGGCGATGCTGGAATTGAGTTGCGAGCGGGCTGGTCTGACGAATGGGCAGGCCGTGCTCGAGCTGGGCTGCGGTTGGGGCTCGTTCACGCTGTTTGCGGCGCAGCGGTTTCCGGACAGCGAGTTTTTGGCGGTGTCGAACTCCGAGTCGCAGCGCGAACACATCGAGGACAGATGCCCGCGCCTGGGGCTGCGCAATGTGCGTGTCGTGACGGCGGACATGAACGACTTTGATGCCGAGTGCCGGTTCGATCGAGTCGTCTCGATCGAGATGTTCGAGCACATGCGCAACTATGAGGAGCTACTGCGCCGGATCGCCGGATGGCTGCGACCGGGCGGCGAGTTGTTCGTCCACGTCTTCTGCCACAGGGAGTTCGCCTACCCGTTCGAGACCGAGGGCGCCGGCAACTGGATGGGCCGCCATTTCTTCACCGGCGGACTGATGCCGTCCGACGATCTGCTGCTGCACTTTCAGCGCGATCTGGCCGTGACCGATCACTGGGTCGTGAACGGCCGCCATTACGCCCGCACGGCGGAGGCCTGGCTGGCGAATCTCGACAGCAACCGCGAAGCCGTTCTGCGAGTTTTTCGAGAGACGTATGGTGGGGAAGCGGCGGAACGCTGGATCATGCGCTGGCGCCTCTTCTTCATGGCGTGCGCGGAGCTGTTCGGCTGTGGCGGCGGCAACGAATGGTGGGTGGCTCATTATCGCTTCGGTGTTAGAAACGTGTCGGCGGCCACCGATACCGGCGCATCGAAGTTGGTGGAAGGAGCACTAGTGAATGATTGAGACAGCGGACAGACGAAACTCAGATGAGGCTGCACTGGCCGAAGACGAGAAGCTTGATCTCTTTGGCAGTATCCCGTTCTTCTCGGTGCACCTTGCGGCGCTGCTCGCCCTGTTCACGGGCGTCAGTTGGGTCGCAGTGATCGCGTGCCTGGTGACGTTCTGGATTCGAATGTTCGGGATCACGGCGGGTTTCCACCGGTATTTTTCGCACCGCTCGTTCAAGACCAGCCGCGCCTTTCAGTTCGTGCTGGCGTACCTGGGGACCATGTCCGCCCAGCACGGCCCGCTGTGGTGGGCGTCGCACCACCGACTCCATCACCGCTACGCCGACACGGAGCGTGATATCCATTCGCCGGTCGTGCGTGGGTTCTGGTGGTCGCATGTCGGGTGGATCCTCTGTCGCAAGTACGTCGGCTACGACGAGGACGTCGTCAAGGATCTGCGGAAATACCCGGAGCTCCGCTGGCTTGGCCGCTATCACCTGGTGGCTCCGACATCTCTGGCCGTCGCCATGTTCTTCCTTGGCGTCTGGTTGAATGCGCGCTGGCCATCGCTGGGCACGTCCGGCTGGCAGATGCTGGGGTGGGGCTTCTTCATCAGCACCGTGCTCGGGTATCACACAACGTTTCTGGTGAACTCGCTCGCCCACACGTCGGGTCGGCGGCGCTTCAACACGCGCGATGACAGCCGGAACAACTGGTGGATCGCTCTCTTGACGCTCGGAGAAGGTTGGCACAACAACCACCACCGTTGGCCCACGTCCGAGCGACAAGGGTTCTACTGGTGGGAGTGCGATGTGACGCACTATGTGCTCCGAATGCTGTCGTGGCTCGGTATCGTGTGGGACCTGAGATCGCCTCCGCCACGCGTCTACGAAGAGGCTGAACGCCTCAAGCAAGCGGCCTAGGGAGGACACGGGGCATGAACGCGGTTGAGATGGCACTGACCGGCTCGGTGTTAGCACTGGGCATGATGAGCGTCGTGTGGATCATCAGCCTGGTGAAGCGGGACGCCGGCATCATCGACATCTTTTGGGGCCTGGGCTTCGTCCTGCTGGCCTGGGCGTATTTTCTCTGGTCGGGTGAGGAGACCACTCCGCGCGCCTATCTGGTGGTGGCGTTGGTGTCGGTCTGGGGAACGCGCCTATCGCTGTACATTCTGTGGCGCAACTGGGGCAAGGGCGAGGACTACCGTTATCAGGCGATGCGGGCGCGGAATCCAAAGCGTTTTTCGTGGCAGAGCCTGGTAACCGTCTTCTGGCTGCAGGCGGTGCTGATGTGGGCGATCTCGATGCCCTTGCTGCGGGCGGAAGCGAGTTCCAGTCCCGAGGCGTTGACGTGGTTGGATGCGCTGGGTGTGCTGCTTTTCGTCATTGGCTTTGCTTTCGAGGCCGTGGGAGACTGGCAGTTGGCGCGGTTCAAGAGCGATCCCGACAACAAGGGCAAGGTGTTAGACCGCGGACTGTGGCGGTACACCCGCCACCCGAACTACTTCGGGGATGCGCTGGTCTGGTGGGGGCTTTTCTCGATCGCGGCGGCGACGCCGGCCTCGCTGTGGACGGTCTACAGTCCGGTTCTGATGACCTTCCTGTTGATGCGCGTATCAGGGGTCAGCTTGCTCGAGCAGCGTCTCCGTGACGTGAAGCCGGAATATCGTGATTACGTGGAACGGACGAGCGCGTTCTTTCCGTGGCTTCCCAAGCGCAGTAGCGAACGGCATTGACGCGAGTCGGTGATGGATTTGATGGGAGAATAGAGTGATGGGTCAAACGACGATCGTGATGGTATTCGTGGCGGCTCTCGGCTTAGCCAGTCTGGCCGGTTTCGGCGCGTCGAAGCTGTCTGGACAGGAGAGTGACGAACCGACGACGGTGGAGAGCGTCGATTTGGAGCGTTACGTCGGTCTGTGGTACGAGATCGCGAAGATCCCGAATCGCTTTCAGAAGAAGTGTGCCAGTGGTACCACCGCGTTCTATTCGATTCGTGACGACGGCAACATCGATGTCGTCAATCGCTGTCTGGACGGGGACGGTGAGATCGTCAGGGCTGTCGGGCTGGCCAAGGTCGAGGACGCCGAGACGAACGCGCGCCTGAAGGTCAGCTTCGTCAATGTTTTGGGCATCCGGCTATTCTGGGGCGACTACTGGATCATCGAACTGGGCGATGACTACGAGTACGCCGTGGTGGGCCACCCGAAACGCGACTACGGTTGGATACTCGCGCGTACACCGGCGCTGTCCGATGAGACGATCCAGCAGATCCATTCGCTGCTGCGCGAGCAGGGGTATTCGCCCGAGGACTTCGTGTCGACGCTCCAGGATACGGAATCATAATCGAGCCGCCGGCTCAAGTGGCGGTTGCCGTCCTTTGCGGCCGGTGGGATAGTAGACGGGTCGTTTTGTTCACCGATAACGCGACGGTAATCGCGAAAGTGCGTATCTCCTCGTCTCTTCCCGCCTATCACCAAGTTGGGATTTAGCCGGTGGGCAGGCGCTCAACCACGGGCCACTCCGCCCGGGTGGTCAGGTAACCACCGTCTTCAACCATACCGGGAGACTGGCGACCAACAACCGCTCGGTTTCGATCTTGCGTGCGACCCGGCAAATCAGCACCCGTCGGGTAGCTTCGATCATATCGGCGGTCTTGTTCAGCCGGTCCAGCATCGCCGAAGTGGGGTTCGAGGTGTGTTTGATCTCCACGGCC
>JASFMO010000399.1:0-3827 GCA_050117535.1 Gemmatimonadales bacterium
CAGATCGTCGATCTTCGGAAATACGCCCCCGTTTTTGGGAACCACGTCGTGGCTCTGAGGGCGCTGGGCCAGGGGATGAGCGGCGACCCGCCCTTCGATCTGTTGCCACAGCTCGGGGGCGACGTACTGTTGCGCGGGTACTTCCAGGGTCGCTTCCGGGACAAGGATCTGCTGGCCTTTCAGGCTGAATACCGGGCGCCGGTCTGGTGGAAGCTGGGGGCGGCGGCGTTCGTCTCCGCCGGGCAGGTCGCGCCCGAGTTGAGCGGTCTGCGCATCGATGCCTTTCATCCGGCGGCTGGGTTCGGCCTCCGCTTCCTCATCCAGGAAGAGGAGGGGGTGCAGATCCGCGCCGATTTCGCATGGGGCTTCGACGTGGAATCGAGCGGCTTCTACATCAACATCGGCGAGGCGTTCTGAGGGCGACGCCGGGCGCCAGCCGCCCCACAGCGGTTATGAAGGGTTTGGCGCGGAGGGCCCCGGGGTCGCGGACGCTGCGGCCTAGAGTGTCGGAGGCCCTGGGATGACGCGGGCTCCTTCGACGGCGAGGTGCCGGTCTGTGCCCCAAACCGTGGTAACTTGACGCTGCTCGAGCCAGACGAGGCTGGACGCATCGACATAGCTGAGCTTGTAGCCGCGAAGATCGTCGAGCTTCGTCCAGACGGCCGCCCGATGGTCCGCGTCCGCATCGAGCACTTCGAGCCCTGTCATCCGATCGAGCAGAGCGCGAAAGGTTTGGGCGGCCTCCTCGCCCAATCGGTGCAAGAACCAGCTGTACGTTTCCGAGATCACGAGGACGGAGGTGTACCAGGTTTGCGGTCTTTCCGCGAAGAGAGAAACGACGTCGCCGTGCAACCGGTCGGACCGCAGCAAGAAAGCGATGAACGCACCGGAGTCGATGAACGCTGCTTGGCTCACGGTCGGTCGCGGCCGTAGACTGTGGCGTCGACGCTCTGACTCGACTCGGGGCCGCCGTCGCTGATGCAGCCGGCCAGGCCCATCCATGGTTGGTCAGCGGTGCGGGGTGCCAAGAGCTGAGCTAGCGCACGACGCACGAGTTCGGCAAAGGAAATGCCGCGCCGCCGAGCCTCTTCTTTCGCCCGAGCGTAGAAGTCGGCGTCGAGTGAGATCTGAGTACGGATCATGATAACAATATGCCTCGTCGTGTTATCATGAACAAGGTTGGGTTCAAAACCGTTCGTCGTCCCTAGGTGGGGTGGCGTCATCAACTGAAGGTCTACGGTCGTGAGCGATCGATACACGGTGCCCGACGAAGAGATCTTCTTCCAGGCGAGCCGGTCCGGCGGACCCGGCGGCCAGCATGCGAATCGGCGGGCGACGCGGGTGGAGGCGTGCTGGAACGTGCGCGAGAGCCCCAGCCTGAGCGATAAGGACCGCGAGCGCGTCCTGGCGAAACTGGCGTCGCGGATCGGCAAAGACGGAGTATTGAGGGTCGTCGCCGAGGACGAGCGGAGCCAGCATCGCAACAAGGAGCTGGCCAAGCAGCGGCTGCGCGAGTTGGTGGCGCAGGCGCTGCACGTACCGAAGCGCCGCAAGAAGACGAGCCCACCGCCGTCGGTAGCGGAGAGACGACTGGAGGAAAAGAGGCGGCGCAAGCAGGTAAAAGATTTGAGGAAGCCGCCAGCGCCGGAGAACTAGAAACTGAGGCCCGAGCGGGCTCCCATGATGGTCGAACGGACGGCGCGCGATATCTGCCGGTATGGCAGCAAGGGATGAGGCGGGCGCGATGCAGGTCTGATTCACCCCGGCCCGGCTATTTCGGACGGCGCGAAACCTCACATGTGTTGTCCTACGTAGTTCTGTTAGGTCACCGAACCCGCTAGTCGGGTACGCGCTACCCCCCGAAGGCTTGGATCGTGCCATGGAAAGGATCTGGCAGGACGTTCGGTATGGGTTCCGCACATTGCGGCGGAGCAGGGCTCTCGTCGCGATCGCCGTGCTTTCGCTCGGCATCGGAATCGGAGCCAATGCCGCCATTTTCAGCGCGGTGGACGTGTTCATGTTGCGTCCGTTGCCGTATCCCGACTCGGACCAGCTCTACAGGGTTTTCACCACGAATCACGAGCGCGGCTGGAATTACGTCTCGTACTCGGTGCCGGACTTCCTCGATCTGCGCGAACGTGCTCAGACCATGGGCGTGGCGGCCTACAGCGGTGCCAGCTTCAACTTGTCGGGCGGTGAACGGCCCGAACGGCTGACGGGCCAGGAGGTCACATCGAACTTCTTCCAGGTGTTGGGCGTGCAGCCCTCAATGGGTCGTGCGTTCAGCCTGGAAGAAGAGCGCGAGGGCTCGGACTACGTGGCGGTCATCAGCCATGAGCTGTGGCAGCGGCGGTTCGGCGGCGATAGGGACGTACTGGGGAGCACGGTGCTGCTGGATGGCCGCGTCCATACCATCGTCGGGGTGATGCCGCCCAAGTTCTGGTTCGCTTACCCCGGGGCGGAGATCTGGACTCCGCTAGCCTTCACGGGCGAGGAATCGCGCAACAGTCACTGGCTCGCCGTTCTGGGGCGAGTACGCGACGGAAATACGGAGCAACAGGCCCAACAGGAAGCGCAGCGAATAGCGGAGCAGCTCGCCGCGGACTTCCCCGACACCAACAAGAACAAAGGCGCCACCCTGCAGACGCTGCACGAGAATGTTTTTGGTGAGGGGTTCGAGATGGGCAGTCTGATCTCGACGGTGGCGGTGCTGTTCGTGTTGCTGATCGCTTGCGCCAACGTTGCCAACCTGCTGCTGACGCACGCCGCGGGACGCGATCGCGAAGTCGCGGTGCGCGGCGCGCTGGGAGCCGGTCGCATTCGCATCGTACGCCAGTTCTTGACCGAGGCGGGGATCGTCTCTCTGTTGGGCGCGATTTTGGGACTCGGGCTAGCGGTCGCTGGGATTCGCGGACTCATTGCCGTGATGCCTTCGTGGTTTCCCCGCGTCGACGAGATTGGGCTCAATCCGCGCGTGCTGCTATTCACCGCTGCCATCGCGGTGCTGACCAGCATTCTCATCGGTCTCGCACCGGCCTTGCAAGGCGCCAAACTGAACATGATCGACACGCTGAAAGAGGGAGGGCGCGGGGGAACGGCGGCCAAGAGCCTGCGACTGCGTAAGGCTCTGGTAGTGGGCGAGGTGTCGCTGGCGCTTGTCCTGTTGGTCTCGTCGGCGCTGCTGGTGCAGGCGTTCGTGCGGGTTCGCCTGGCCGACCTCGGCTTCGACTCGACGGATGTGCTGACGCTGAGATTGACCTTACCGGAGGCGGATTACCCGGACAGTGTGTCGGTGGCGGCCTTCCACACGCGCTTGGCCGAAGAGATTCGGTCCATACCGGGCGTTGAGGCCGTGGGAGCCACTTCGAACCTCCCGCTGCGTGGGAGCAGCGGGACCTACTACTGGCTGCCCGGCGAGACGATCGATGACGACTCGCAGCGGAGGGTGACGAGATATATCAGCGTGCTACCGGGATACTTCGCCGCGCTGGACATTCCCGTGATTCGGGGCCGCGGTTTGGAGGAAGGCGATCGCGCGGGCATGCGTAGCGTCATAGTCATCAACGAGACGATGGCCAAACTTCACTGGCCGGACGGCGATCCCATCGGGCAGCAGGTCGAGTTCTATTCGGGCCCGCGGGAAATCGTGGGGGTCGTAGCCGACACAAGAGACCTCGGGGCCGATACTCCGGTTCGGCCGATGACCTATTTCGCAGCGCTGCAAGGTCTTGCGCGTAGCTTGGGCTGGGCCATCGAAACGGCGGTGCCACCCGAGAGTATCGTCGAGTCGGTGCGAGCCGAGATCCGAGCCATCGACCCGAACATTC
>JASFMO010000400.1:0-3826 GCA_050117535.1 Gemmatimonadales bacterium
CTCCACGGGATAGGGATGGGACGGCGCGCTCGCCCGCAGCGAGGGATCATCCCACGTCCCCACACGCGCGGCAAGCTGATACAGCAACCCATAGGAGCTCTCCGCTGGAACATCGGCGACCACCACCTGCCCTCCGGGCCGCAGCACCCTTTTCGCCTCGGCGAAGGCTCGTTCTAGCTCGTAGATGTAGCTCGGGCAGCCGTTCAGGACTACGGTATCGAAGGAGTCGTCGTCAAACGGCAGATGCTCGGCGGTGCCGCTCTTCACCTCCAGGCCGCGCTTTACGGCAATCTGCGCCATCCTGCGGGCCGGCTCGACGCCGTGACGGATGTCGATGCCGTGCTCATCGCGAAGGAGTTTCTCGAACAGCCCGCTGCCACAGCCGACGCTCAACGCCCGGCCAGGTTCCTTCAGGAAGCCCGCCAGCAGCAGCACCTCGGATTTCAGCACGTTGCGGTTCCGCAAGAACCAGGCGTCGTACTCGGCGGCATGCTCGTCGAACGCGCTCTCAGACATCTTCTCACCCTCCCGTCGGCGCGAGTTGCGGCACCCATGGGTGCGCGGCCAACGTCCCCGAGAAGACCAGCGCTATTGGATCGAAGGAGAGGAGGCCAGCCGCCGCAAGCGCGCCCAACATCCAGCCAAGAGAGAGTCAAAACCGGCCCTTGTGTTAGTGCTCGATCCCCTCCCGTGCCTGCAGTCCGCTTCGATAGTAGTGCTTCACTTCCCTCATCTCCGTGACAAGATCGGCCCTATCTAACACCTCCGCCGCAGCGCGACGACCGGTGAGAATCAGTTCCACATCCTTCGGCCGCCGATCCAAGAAGGCCAATACGTCCTCGACGGAGAGCAGACCGAACCAAACCGCGACGTTGATCTCATCCAATACCACGATCTCGTAACGGCATGATATCATCGCCTCCGCCGCTTGCTCGAGCCCCCGCCGTGCGCGGGCGATATCCGCGGCGGAGACGTCTTCGCGACGAATGCAGCGGATATCGCCGTACTGCTCGATCGTGATGAGCGGATGGTCGCGCAGCGCCTCTAATTCTCCATAGGGCTGGCCCTTCATGAACTGGCCGATGTAGCTCCTCAGCCCGTGGCCGGCGGCGCGCAGTGTTAGGCCCAGAGCGGCTGTCGTCTTGCCCTTCCCATCGCCTGTATAGACCTGAACGTAGCCGTTCCTCATGGACTGACTCTCAAGGTCGGACCGGTGTGGCGACACCGGAATTCGCAGTCGCGCGCAGGTCGATCAGGTATCGTCTCACTCGCTTCCACACCGTCGCCAGCGCGCGGCTCGCCGGCGCGTCGGGCCGGTATGCGGTCACCGGCTGGCCTGCCACCATGGCCTGCGTCACCTCGCCGTCGAACGGGATCCAGCCTGCGACTTCAACGCCCCGCTCGCGACAGACTCCCTCGATCAGCTCGACTCCCTCCGGATACAGGTCGCCCTTGTTCACGCAGACCAGGCTGCACAGCTGGAAGTGGGAGGTCATGTCGAGTACACGTTCCAGGTCGTGGATGCCCGCTACCGTCGGCTCGGTGACGAGCAAGGCGAGGTCGGTCCCCGTCGAGGCGGCGATGGCGGGACAGGCGATGCCGGGTGGGCCATCGATCATCACCACCGAATAGCCTTCCGCGGCCGCGGCATGCTGAGCCCGTTGCCTGACCAAGCTCACCAACTTGCCGGAGTTCTCCTGCGCAGGGCGCAGTCTGGCGTGGAAGAGAGGGCCACACCCGGTGTGTGAGCGAAACCAGTAGCCGGCCAACTGGTGTTGCATGCGGATCGCTTCCTCCGGGCACTGATAGTAGCACGTCGCGCAGCCCTCGCAGGCCAGCGGATCCACTACATAGCTATTCCCCTCATCGGTCGGACGGATTGCCCCGAAGCGACAGACCTCCTCGCAGACGCCGCAGGCGGCGCAGCGCTCGGGCTCGATCCAGGCTGTCGATCCACCTGTGAACTCATGGTACTCCAACACCTCCGGTCCCAGAACGAGCTCGAGATTGGCGGCATCCACATCGGCGTCCACCAGTACGGTGGCCACGGCGTCGGCGTGGGCGAGGTGAGCGAGCGCCGCCGCCACGGCAGTCTTTCCCGTGCCCCCTTTGCCACTCAAGATCACCAACTCGCTCGCTGTGCTCGACATGTCATGCCTCCGAAGCGAGCGCGGACCCGAGGATGCTCTTCGCCATGCGACGGAAGGCGTCGTGGTACTCGGGGAGCACATCCAACAACGTCTTGCCCCGGGCCATGCCCTCCGCCAGGGTCCGGTCAAACGGTATGCGCAACAGGATGGGCAGATTCCGAGCCCTGCAGAACGCTTCCACCTCACCGTCTCCAATCCCGTCCCGGTTGATCACCACCCCCGCCGCGAGACCCAGCTCGCCAACGACGTCGACCGCGAGCTCCAGATCGTGCAGACCAAAGGGGGTGGGCTCGGTGACCAGCAGGACAAAGTCCGCATCGCGGATCGCCTCCACCACGGGGCAGGAGGTCCCGGGCGGCGCATCCACCACGGTCAGCTGACCCGGTTCCGGTATCGCCCAAGCCTTGAGCTGCCGGATCACCGGTACCGGCATCGGTTCGCCGACGTTCAACAGGCCTCGCGCGAATCGCAGTGCGCCGGCCGTACCCGCCTCCAAGCGGCCGATAACCCTGGGGGTCTCGGCGATCGCCTCTTCCGGACAGATCAGGGCGCAGCTGCCACATCCGTGACACAGCTCGGGCAGCACCAACACCTCCTGGCCGAGGACGGCCAGAGCGTTGAAGGCGCAGACCTCAGCGCACTGACCACACGCCGTGCAGCGGCCTTCGTCCACCCGCGGGCAGAGGATGACCGCCTCCTGCATCGCATCCAAAGTGGGATGCAGGAATAGGTGGGCGTCGGGTGCCTCCACGTCACAGTCCACAAGCAGCGGCGGACATGGTGCGCTCGGCTCCACCGTATCATCCCCCGCCAGGCTGAGGGCCAGGCTGACGGCGATCGTCGTCTTGCCCGTCCCGCCTTTGCCGCTAGCGACGGCGATCCGCATTACTTCCCACGCCCCGGCCCGGCGGCCGCGTTCGCTTCGGGTAGCCGTCCCGCTTGAAATCGTTCTAGCGCTTCCCGGACGCTGGCGCAGGACTCGTAGCGGTACATGGCGATGCCGGCGGCCTCCAGCGCCCGATGAGCCTTGGGCCCGAAATCTCCGCTGATCACCGCGGTTGCCTCACGATCGGCGAGAAATTGCGCGGCCTCGACGCCGGCACCGCCGTGCGCCTCCCGAGCTGGGTTGGCCAAGCCCTCGTAGGCCATCGTCTCCGGGTCGACCAGCAGGAGAAAGGCCGCCCGGCCGAACCGTGGGTCGAGTTCGGCCTCCAGGCTGGGCTCTGCGACGGTCAACGCGATTCTAGTCATCTTGCACTCCTCTAATCCCGTGTCGGAGGTAGGGCCCACAAAGCGACGCCTAGTCTCGCACCATCTTCGAGCCGCATTTCGGGCAAGCGACCTCACGACACGGCTTACCCGTCTCATGCGGCAGCCGGTGGCCGCAGTCGGAGCAAACGCAATGGCCATCCGGACCGCTGCCCGGCTTGTTTCCGCCGCGTCGTCCCCCTCCCCCCTGTCCTCTCCTCCGGCCTCTCATTCCGCCGAACGTCATCTCGACCTCCTTTCTTCTGTCTGCCCTCGATCCGTCGGGTTATCCTTCGCGCCGGGCCCCCGATTCTCGGGCCGGCGCGCGGGCGCCGGGCGGCTCTGACCTCGGGCCACCTCGACGAAGCGGGCGTACTCGCACGGGCAGCGCACGAGCGTTCCATCGGCTTCCTCGAGCAAAAGGTCCG
>JASFMO010000401.1:0-3825 GCA_050117535.1 Gemmatimonadales bacterium
TCCGTGGCCTCAGCGAGGGCGTCCGGTATGGGGATCGAATCGTCAGCGCCGCTCTCGAGTACCGACTGCCCATTGTCCTCGTGGGACGTGGCTACGGATTGTGGCCGGTGATGCTTGACCGGCTGTCGCTCAGTCTGTTCGCGGACGCAGGCTCGGCCTGGTCGAACGGCGACGCCATCGACGTGCTCACCTCGGTGGGCAGTGAAGTCTCGCTCGACCTGGGGCTGAGCTACGCGCTTGTTTACCGCTTCCGCTTCGGCATCGCACTCCCCGCCGGCGACACGGACGAAAGCTGGTCGGTCTATGCGAGTACCGGCGTCGCTTTCTAGAGCCGCGCGATTCGCATGCTCACAGTGCGGTAGTCGCCCTTCGACATCGTCGTGAAACGAGGGTGCGGGTCGGTGCGACGCACCGCTGACTGGTCGCGGGCGGTGCGGCCGAGGCCAGCGGTCAGCGCCGACGTCGAAAGCGGCATCGAATGCTTGACAAAGGGGGAGCGGTACTATAAGTTGGGTCGCGCGGTTGAGCACGATACTATATATTGTGTGTGCGGTCTGCTCGACCGGGTGATCGCCCGGCTGTTGGGCGGCCCCCTCCCCCGCCAAACGGGGGGCCGATGCGGGAGCTTGAATCAAGATAAAGGGTAGAAGTAACAGGTGTGCGCGGTGAGTCGCGCGCGGGAATATCTATTCTTCAACGCGAATCGGACATTGCTCACAGAAAGACGAACTGCAACGGTAAAGCCGACTTCGAAGCCCACGGAAGCGATGCGAGCGGCTGAGGGTGAGTTGTCGCCAGCGCCGCCGGCGCACTTGCCTGAGCCGGATATGAGCGAGAACGCCCTCACGGTGTTGGAGCGTCGATATCTGGTGAAGGACGATGACCTGCGCCCGGTCGAGACGCCGCTCGAGCTGTTCTGGCGCGTGGCGCGAGCGATCGCTTCGGTGGACATGCAGTACGGGGCGAGCCTTGATGAGGCGCAGAAGTCGGCGGAGCGGTTCTACGATCTGTTGGCGACGGGGAAGTTCGAGCCGAACTCACCGACGTTGATGAACGCCGGTCGCCCGTTGGGGCAGCTTTCGGCGTGTTTCGTGTTGCCGGTCGAGGATTCTCTGACGGGCATCTACTCGACGCTCCGGAACATGGCGTTGATACATCAGTCTGGAGGCGGCACCGGGTTCGGGTTTTCGCGGCTCCGGCCCAGCGGTGATGTGGTGCGGTCGACGATGGGTGTCGCCTCCGGGCCTGTATCGTTCATGGAGGTCTACGACGCATCGACGGAGGCGGTGAAGCAGGGTGGCACGCGTCGGGGCGCCAACATGGGCATCCTGCGGGTGGACCATCCGGACATTCTCGAGTTCATCCACTGCAAGCGTGAAAACCATCGCGTCACGAATTTCAACATCTCGGTCGCGATCACGAACGATTTCATGAACGCGGTGGAGGCGGACGAGGAATACGATCTGGTCAGTCCACGGCGCGGCGAGGTCGTGCATCGGCTGCGTGCTCGCGAGGTGTTCCAGCAGATCGTCGAAGGTGCTTGGCGGAACGGCGAACCGGGCGTCTTCTTCGTCGATCGGGCGAACGAATACAACCCGGTCCCGCACCTCGGCTCGTACGAGGCGACGAACCCGTGCGGAGAGCAGCCGCTGCTGCCGTACGATGTTTGCAACTTAGGCTCGATCAACTTGGGCACCTTCGTGACCGAGGGGACGATTGATTGGGATGGGTTGCGCGAGACGGTACACGCCGCGACGCACTTCTTGGACAACGTGATCGATGCCAACCGCTACCCGCTGGCCGAGATTACCGACCTCGCGCAGCGCATTCGCCGGATCGGGTTGGGCGTGATGGGGTGGGCGGACATGCTTGTCCGCCTCGGGATCGCCTACGGCTCGGAGGAATCTCTCGATCTCGCCGAGCGGGTGATGCACTTCGTGGACGAGGAGGCGAAGGTCAAGTCCGAGCAACTGGCCACATCCCGCGGTGTCTTTCCCGAGTGGGAGCTTTCGATCTGGGGCCCGGACGAAACGTGCGCCCGCGATCCGCAGGGCAAGCGGATCCGACCTCAGCGGCGCCTGCGCAACTGCAATCTGACCACGGTCGCGCCGACGGGAACGATTTCGATCATCGCCGGCTGTTCGGGCGGAATCGAACCGCTGTTCGCCGTCGCTTTCATGCGGAATCAGGCGGGCACCTTGATGCCCGATGTGAACGAAGATTTTGTGGCCCTCGCACGTCGGCAGGGGTGGTACTCAGACCAATTAATGGAGCGGATCGCGTGTGAGGGCCACATTCATTTCGAAGAGGTTCCGGAGGATGTGCAGCGGGTCTACGTCACCGCTCACGACGTCACTCCGGAGCAGCATGTCAAGATGCAGGCGGCGTTCCAAACGTACGTGGACAGCGCCATCTCGAAGACGTGCAACTTCCCCAACGAAGCCAGTCCGGAACACGTCCGCTCGATCTACGAGCTGGCTTTCGGACTCGGCTGCAAGGGCGTAACGGTCTATCGGGATGGGTCGCGCGAGAACCAGGTCCTGTCGACCGGAAAGACGGCAGACGCTGTGGTGAAGTCAGTCGGGAGCAGCGACGCAGAAGGCTCGGTCTCGGAGGTTGGGCGGAAGGGCGAAGACGTGGCAGGGGATGCTGGAGTCGCCTCCGAGGCCGAGCTTTACAAAGAGAACGGAGAGCTTCGCGAGGAGCTGGAGAAACTGGCAAGAGAGAATGAGCGCCTCAAGCGCGAGCTCTCTGCCAAGCAGGGCGAGTTGATGGGCAAGCCGTTCGTGCGCGAGCGGCCGGACACGCTTCGCGGCATCACGCGCAAGATGATGTCACCCCTCGGCACCCTGTACGTCACAATCAACGAGGACGAGAAGGGACGCCCGTTCGAGGTGTTCACCACGCTCGGGAAGGCGGGAGGAGCGGCGATGGCCGATGCGGAGGCGATCAGCCGGCTCATCTCCTTGGGTCTACGCAGCGGTATTCCACTGCGGACCATCTGCCATCAGTTGCGCGGTATCTCGTGCGACCGAGCGGTCGGCTTTGGCAGCAAGAAGATCCTCTCGATGCCGGATGCCGTGGCGCTGGCCATAGAGGAGTATATGGCCGACAAAGAGGGCCAGCAGCAGTTGCTGCCCCTGACCGACCCCGAGACGGGTCGCAAAGGTAACGGCGGCATCCAGAGCGCCGAGCGCCCCGCTATCGAAAATGCGGCACTCGATAGCTCCACGCGGCATCAGGGACGGGATATTCAGGCAATCATCGAGACTTGCCCCGACTGCGGTACGTCTCTTCAGTTCGCGGAGGGCTGCCTGAAATGCCTCGCATGCGGATACTCCGAGTGCGGCTGATCCCCCGGCCGTTGTCCGGCTGAAATTCGGGCGCCGACTATGGCGCCCGTTTTTCTTTGGCCTGCCGGAGCCGGGTCTCACTTTGGCCACCGCTGGCCATGGCCCCTCGTGAAACCTTTTTCCCCTGTCGTTGTTCAGTACGGTGGAAGCCCGGCTGTTGGGCCGGATGCTAGCGGATAGGCGCCGCTGTCAAGCGGAGTGGGGACCGCGATGGGGCAGACGTTTGAAGAATTGATCAGCCGTCACCTGGACGATCTGTATTCGGCGGCACTCTGCTTTACGCTCGATGAGCGTCGCGCCGAGGACCTGCTTCAGGAAGCATCGATTCGCGCCTTCCACGAGGTACGCCAGGTTGAGGACGCGTCGGAATTCAGGCTGGCGATGCTGGCCGTCCTGGTCTCCACTTTCTTGAAGCGACAGCGTCGCGCGGGGCACGACCCGCTCGCGCCCGATGGCGAACTGGCTGTCGACA
>JASFMO010000402.1:0-3794 GCA_050117535.1 Gemmatimonadales bacterium
GATCGTTCGCGCGGACTCGGGCCGAGCTCAAGCCGCGGGAGTTTGACCTGGTGATCGACCTGCAAGTGTACTTCAAGGCCGGGGTACTCACCTGGTTTGCTCGCGCACCGGTGAAGCTGGGCTTTGACCGTCGCCGCGCCCGCGATTTGAACTGGCTGTTTACGACCCATCGGATTCCCGCGCACGAGAATCAGCATGTTCAGGATCAGTACTTCGAGTTCCTCGACTACCTGACCGTGCCACACGGCACTCCGGAATGGGGAATTGTCATCAACGACGGTGAGCGGGAGGAGCAGCGACGCTTCTTCGAGAAGCTGGACCGACCGGCATGCGCCGTAGTGCTCGGAACCAGCAAGCCTGAGAAGGACTGGCCGTCGGAACGCTACGCACGGTTGTTGGAGACCATCGAAGGAGACTTCGGCTACCGGACGGTGATCATCGGAGGGCCGTCGGCGGGAGAGCGAGCTTGCGCCGAAGACGTGCTCCGCCTGACGCGCGCCCGGCCGCTGAATGAGTTGGGCGATGATCTTCGGCGTCTGGTCTATATCATCGATGGCAGTGACCTGCTGGTCAGCCCGGACACAGGACCGCTCCACATCTCCCGCGCGCTCGGTACACCGGTCGTCGGGTTGTATGGGTATACCAATCCCAAGCGCACGGGTCCCTATGGGCTGTACCAGGATCTGGTCGTCGACGGATATGCGCGTTATCCGGACGAGGACTATCCGATCACCATGGAGTACCGGCGCGACGGTATGAACCGCGTGACGGTGCCGATGGTAGCGGAGAAGCTGGAGTTGGCGATCTCGAGGTACGGATCGCGCAGCCGCTAGCGCGATTCCGCGGCGGGGCTTCCTCGAGCCAATCAGATCAGGCCGCCGCGAAGGCATCGACGGTCTGCCGCAGGACCTCCTCATACCGGTCGATCATGCGCGGAAGGCTGAACTCTGCAGTGGCTCGCTCGCGGGCCGCCCGGGCCATGTTTTGGCGGTCGCCGGGATCGGCACTCACCCATCGAATCGCGTCGGCGAGGCTGTTCCAGTCCTGGGGCGGAACCAGCACGCCGTGCACGCCGTCCTCGACATGCTCGCGGTGACCGGCGGTATCGGCCGCAATGACGGGCAATCCACAGGCTAGGGACTCGATCACGGAATTCGAGCACTGGGGCGTGACAGACAGCACAGCGGCTACGTCCGCCGCGCCGAGCACGGCCGGTAAGTCCGTCCGGGTACCGGCGAAGAGGACAGGTGCGCGAAGCTCTGCAGCCAGACGACGCATCTCTGAAAGCTGCGGGCCGACGCCCACGATCAAAGCGAAGACGGCCAGATGCCGAGGAAGCTCGGCGACGGCTCGCACCAAGAGATCGAGGTTCTCGCCCTCCTCCACCGTGCCGTGGTAGCTGACCACGAGGGCATTCTCGGGGATTCCCAACTCGGCTCGCATGCGCTTTCGCAACTTCGGCATCGGGCGGTAGTGACCCGTGTCTTTGCCAGCGTGGATCACCTCGAGCCGAATATCCGCCAGCCAGGGCATCGCTTCTGACAGGTGCTCTCTTATCGCGCGCGACGTGAGAATCAGGGTTTGCAGCTCGCGTCCCCAGACTTGCCGGTGGACGCGACTATCCGTGAGCGGGATGGTGGCGTCGTAGCGGTGTACGATGGGAAAGCCACCAGCCAGACGGCGAGCCGCCACGCTCAGCGTCACATCGGCGCGCTCGTCGACCACCACGATGGCAGGTTTCAAGCGGCGACTGGCGCGGGCCAGCTGTAGAACGCGATGCGGGCCGAAGCCTGTGCGGATTTCGACCCGGTCGATGCTCGGCCGAGTTTCCGGGCCTAGCCAGTCATGGATCTTGCTGCGCGGATGGCAGGCGATGGTGACGTTGTGTTCTCGCTCGGCTAGGCCGCGACCGAGTTCGATGGTCGAGTCCATACCGACCCCCGAACCGCGTGCGGAGTTGACTAGGAGGATATTCACCTGCTCAGCTTCGTGTCATAGCGCCGCCCCGACGCGGTTTTGCCGTCCACTATTCTGGTCTCTCCAGCGCTCATTCCAACCGTGGTTCAGGTCCTCGTGAACGCGGCGTGACAGATCGAAGATAGATCGGTATAGGTGCGTTTCAAAGAAGTGTTGATCCGTGCCGACCAGCGATATTGTATTACGGCCTCCGGGGTCATGCGTGAGACAGGCCGGGCCGGAGACGGGGCCGACGAGAGGAACGCGGCGGCGCCGCGGATCGCGGAGCGGGCGCCAATCGGGGGATCATCCACATGGTGTATTCGGATCCACTGCAGCCACACGCACACGCGCTGCGAGACTACTTCGAGGGTGATACGAGCGCTTCGATCGTTCTGCACAGCAGCTTGGGAGAACGGGAAGCGATCCCCGTCGCCGTATTTTTCCGCGGGCCGGATGACTTCTTCTCATTCGACCACGCAGCCCTAAAGCTTTGTCGGGGCCGTATCCTGGACGTGGGTGCCGGCACCGGTGTTCATAGCCTTTATCTGCAGGAGCGAGGTTTCGACGTCTGCGCCATCGATGTCCTAGCCGAAGCGGTGGAGATCATGCGGCGCCGCGGGGTGCGCGATGCGCGCCTGGCGAGCATCGCCGAGCTCGACTCGGGCAAGTTCGATACGATTCTGATGATGATGAACGGCACAGGCATACTCGGCAGCCTGGATGGGCTCGACCGCTTCCTCGGCGATGTGCCGCGGTTGCTCGCCGAGAAAGGCCAGGTCTTGGTCGATTCTGGCCCGGCCCGGGTCGTTGGCGAGTCGGACGAACCGGCGTCAGAGGTGGTGATACTCGAGGATGGATCTTATCCCGGGGAAGCGTGGATTACGCTTGAATACAAGGGTGAGAAGGGCCCACCGTTTCGAGAGCTTTATGTCGATGCGGGGACGCTGGAAGAGCGCGCCGTCGCGGCAGGTTATGACTGTGATATCGTCTTCTGGGATGAGATGGGAGGTTTCGTTGCCCGCCTGACCCGGCCGTGAGGGCGAGCGGCGACTACAGCCCAACTGTTCGGTCATCTCGCTCAGCCCTTCAACCCCGCCAGTTGGATGCCCTGCACAAAATATCGCTGCGTGAAGAGGAAGAGGATGAGTATGGGAACGACGGCGGTGACCGCGGCCGCCATCTGAAAAGGCCAGTTACTGAAGTACATGCCGTGAAAGGCGGCGATCCCCACTTCGACGGGCCGCATGGCCATCGAGCGGGTGACAATGAGCGGCCAGAGAAAGCTCTTCCACGTCTCGACGAACGAAAACAGCGCCACCGTCGCGAGAGCCGGTTTGGACAGCGGTAGCGCGATTTTCCAGAACACCTGCCATTCGCTGGCGCCGTCGATGCGAGCGGCATCCTCCAGATCCCGTGGTATGGAGAGAAAATACTGGCGCATCAGGAAGATACCCCAGACTCCGACAAGCTCGGTCACGATCAGCCCAGCGTAGGTGTCGACCCATCCCATGGCATTGACCAGCAGGAAGCGAGGAATGAGCAGCACGATGACTGGCACCATCAGGTTGGCGAGGAAGAGGATGAATACCCTGTCGCGGCCTGGAAAGCGCAAGCGCGCGAAGGCGTAGCCAGCAGTCGAGGCCGTGACCAAGTGGCCGAAGACAATCGCGACGGACATGATAGCGGAGTTCAGGAAGAAGCGGCCGAAAGGGGCGGCGGTGAGCGCGTTTGGGTAGTTGCTCCAGATGGGTCGCGCGGGAAGAAGGCGGGGTGGGAACTGGTAGACCTCGAACTCATTCATCAGCGAAGTCGAGACCATCCAGAGGAACGGCACG
>JASFMO010000403.1:0-3790 GCA_050117535.1 Gemmatimonadales bacterium
TCTTGCCATTCCTGGCCATGGCGATGCTCACGGCGAGCGCCTGTAAGGCGCCCCAGGCTTTCGGCGACCGCCATAGCCTGATCGTGCGAGCCGAAAAGTCGCTCTGGGCTCGGATCGACTCGACCCTGATGGGGGCCCTCGAGCAAAGAGTATTCACGACCCGACCCGAACGGGCCTTCAAGGTCACATTCGTCGCCGCCGCTGATACCCTCTGGCGTGACCTCCGGGTCTGGCAACAGGTGATCGTGCTCGGTAGCCGCGGAGACGAGGCCGTCGACAAGATCCTGGGGGCGGCGGACCAAACGGACGCCCAGCCGCCTGCTATCGTCCAGGCTACCGGCATCTGGGCGCGTACGCAGCTGGTCACGCTACTACTCCTACCCGAGACTGAACAGGACGCAGCCGTCGACGCGCTGCTCCCCGAGCTCTACGCCCTGCTGCAAGCGAAATACGACGAGTGGATCCTCGAGCGAATGTACACGACCGGCATCAACGACTCCCTCAAACAGGTGCTCGCCGGCCATGGCTTCACGCTGGAGTTGCCGCAAGTCTACCTGTACAGCCACCAGGATTCGGTCTTTCGCTTCAGCAATCCCTATCGTCAGGGTGACAGCGACTTGCTGCGCTCGCTACTGCTGACCTGGGTCACCGGAACCGGCAGCTTCAGCGACGAGTCGCTGCGGCTCTGGCGCGAGAGCGTCGACGAGACCTACTACGAACCTGGCCAGGATATCCTCGACAAGGGGATCCGCTTCGAGCCCGTTCAGGTCGGCGGCCGGCGCGGGCTGGAGTTCCGGGGCGTCTGGCAGGATCGCGGGCAGTTCCCCGCCGCCGGTCCGTTCATCACACGGGCGATCGAATGCCCCCAGCAGAACCGAACTTACTACCTGGACGCCTGGCTCTTCGCGCCGGGCAAAGACAAGTACCCGTACCTGCGCCAACTGGAAATCCTGCTCGATTCCTTCCGCTGCGGCGAAGGCGGGGCCACCGTGCGGAGCGGCACCGCTCCTCCCGCCTACACGGTCGGGTAGGCCACGATGTCGTTCGTCCATCTCCACGCTCACAGCGAATATTCCCTGCTCGACGGCGCGAACAAGCTCGAAGCGCTCGTCGACCGCGCCGTCGCGTTGGGCATGCCTGCCGTCGCGCTGACAGACCATGGCAATCTCCATGGGGCCTGGCGCTTCTACGAGATCGCCCGCGCGCGCGGCATCAAGCCGATCATCGGTTGCGAGGCCTACGTGGCCTTCGGCGACCGCCGGCTGAAGGAACGTCCACCTGATGCGCCATCCGACTATTCGCACCTGGTCCTGCTGGCCAAGAACCCACAAGGCTACCGAAATCTGGTTAAACTGGTCTCCATCGGGCACACCGAGGGTTTCTATCGGCGGCCGCGCATCGATCACGAAGTACTGGCACAGCATGCGGAAGGACTCATTTGCCTCTCTGCCTGCATGTCGGGCGAGCTGTCTCAATACTTGCTGTTGGACCGTTACGAGCGAGCGAAGGAGGCGGCCGAGTGGCACGCATCTCTTTTTGGTGAAGGCGGGTACTGGCTCGAAATACAGAACCACGGCATACCGGATCAAGAGAAGGCCCGGGCCGGTGTAATCCAACTCGCCGCCGATTTGGGACTACCCCTCGTCGCGACCAACGACGCCCACTACCTCAATCGCGAAGATGCCGACGCCCACGATATCCTGCTCTGCATCGGCACCGGCAAGGATCGCGACGACCCCAACCGTCTCCGCTTCTACGGCCAAGAAAGCTACTTCAAGTCGCCGGAAGAGATGGCGGCGACCTTCCCCGATCAACCCGATGCCGTGCAGAACACGCTGGCCATAGCGGAGATGTGCGAAGTCGAGTTCGAAAAGAAGGTCTACCTGCCAGAGTTTCCTCGGCCGCAGGGGTACGCATCGGAGGATGCCTTGCTGCGCGAGTTAGCGACGCGCGGGGCGAAAGAGCGGTATGGCGAGCCGCTCTCCGACGAGGTCCGTGAGCGACTCGACTTCGAGCTCGACGTCGTCACCCGCCTCGGCTACAGCGGCTATTTCCTGATCGTCTGGGATTTCATCCGTGCCGCACGCGAAGCCTGCATCCCCGTCGGGCCCGGGCGTGGCTCCGCCGCCGGATCGCTGGTCGCCTACTCGCTGCGCATCACCGACATCGATCCACTGCGGTTCGGACTCCTGTTCGAGCGCTTCCTCAATCCATCCCGTGTCTCGATGCCCGACATCGACGTGGACTTCTGCTACGAGCGGCGTGGCGAGGTCATTGAGTATGTCCGCTCGAAATACGGTACCGACTCGGTCGGCCAAATCGTCACGTTTGGCACCATGCAGGCCCGCGCCGTGGTCCGCGATGTCGGCCGCACGCTGGGCTTCACACCGGCGGAAACCGACCGTGTGGCCAAGCTGATTCCCAGTTCGCCCGGTTACTCGTTGGGCGTCAGGGAGGCCATCAAACGCGTCGAGGAGCTGAAGGCCTTCTACGAGGAGGAGCCGCGCAACAAGGAGCTACTCGACTATGCGGCTACGCTGGAAGGTCTGTCGAGGCACACCTCGGTCCACGCCGCCGGCGTCGTCATAGCGCCCGGTCCGCTGGCCGACTACGTGCCGGTCATGAACGCCCCCGCCCGGGGCGCCGCGGCTGAATCGAGCAACGGCGACCTCGTCATCACGCAGTACGACATGGTGAGCCTCGAGAAAGCCGGAATGCTCAAGTTCGACTTCCTCGGCCTGCGGACGCTCACCGTGATCAGCGACGCCGAAGCGATGATCAAGCAACGCCACGGCGTCCATGTCGACTGGGAAGAGATCGGGCTGGAGGACCCCGACGCCTACGAGATGCTCGCTAGCGGAGCGACGGCCGGCGTATTCCAGTTCGAGTCCTCTCTCGCCACTGAGAAGCTCCGGGCGATGCGCTGCGACCGTTTCGATGACCTTATCGCCGTTAACGCCCTCATCCGACCCGGGCCACTGGACTCGGGCATGACCGACGTGTACATCAGGCGCAAGCGTGGCGCCGAGCCGGTCAGCTACCCGCACAAGACGCTCGCGCCCGTTCTCGAGAACACGTACGGCGTCATCACGTATCAGGAGCAGGTGATGCGCGCCGCTAACGTGATGGCCGGGTTCAGCCTGGCCGAAGCCGACGTACTGCGTAAGGCCGTGGGCAAGAAGGACCCCGTCCTGATCCGCCAGGAGCTGGACCGGTTCATCGAGCGGGCTCAGGAGCGCGACGTCAGTCGGCGCGACGCCGAGCATGTCGCATCGCTTCTGGAGACCTTTGGTCGCTACGGTTTCAACAAGGCGCACGCCGCCGCCTACGCTCTGATCTCGTACCGCACCGCGTGGCTCAAACGTCACTATCCGGCCGAGTTCATGGCGGCACTGCTGTCGTCCGAGATCGGCAACACCGACCGTGTGGTCGGCTATATCAACGAATGCCGCGCGCTGGCCATCGAGGTTCTTCCGCCGCACGTGAACGAGTCGGGCTACAAGTTCACCGTCGTCGGCGACAAGAGTATTCGTTTTGGTCTCGGGGCAATCCGCGGGGTCGGTCCCTCGGCCATCGATTCGATCATTCAGGCGCGCCAGAGCGATGGACCGTTCACCTCGCTGTTCGATTTCTGCAGTCGAATCGATCTGCGTCTCAATAACAAACGTGTCATCGAGGCGTTGATCGGCGCGGGCGCCCTCGACGGATTCGCGACGCGCTCATCGCTCACGGCCGGGCTCGAGGGCATCCTGCGGGAGGCGCAGCTGCAGCAACGCGAGCGCGAGACCGG
>JASFMO010000404.1:0-3769 GCA_050117535.1 Gemmatimonadales bacterium
CAACGTCATGTACGGCCGGTGGAAGAAGATCGATCCGGGTTACGGCCGATCGGTGCTCGGCTACTTCGGCAAGACGCCGCTACCGTCCGACCCCGAGGTTGTGAAGATCGCCTCCGAGCAGCTGGAGCTGCCGGTCTTCGAGGGTGATCCGCTCGAGGCAGCGCCCAAGAACATCGAACCGGCGAAGCAGGCGCTCGAGGAGCGCGGGCTACCGACCACGGACGAGAACATCTTCCTGGTCGTGGCCGCGATGGTCCCGGGCAAGAAGATGGAGCTGAATGAGGGCATTCGGCTGCTGACCGGCAAATCGAAGATCGACATACCGCTGAAGAAGAAGAAGGTGGAGGAGGCGGCTCCGGCGCCAGCGGCGCCCGCCGCCGCGCCGGCTCCGACCGGCCCAGTGACGACGCGCTGCACGGTCGAAGAGAACGGTACGATGCGGACATTCGTGGTGACGCTGGAACCGGCCACGCAGGCGGTCGGCGCGGCCGCCACAGCCAACGCACCGGCCGCGTCCAGCGCGACCGCCCCGTCCGGCGCACCCGCCGCCCCGGCCGCAGGAACGACGGTCCACTCGACGTTCGCCGGCTCGGTCGAGGTGGTCGACCTGCTGGTCAAGGTGGGAGATCAAGTATCGGTCGGGGCCGTTGTCGCTGCCGTGGAGGCCATGAAGGCGAAGCACGATATCAAGTCACCGGTCGCTGGGAAGGTAACCGCGATTCATGTCGAGATCGGTGATGAGATCGACTCGTCGAAGCCGATCATGACGATCGCCTAAAGGGGCGGCCGATGGAAACAGCGCTGGAGCTGATCAGGCAGTCGGGCCTTGCCAATCTGAGTATCGGCAACCTCGGAATGTTCGTCATCGCCGGTACTCTCATTTACCTGGCAGTAAGGAAGAACTACGAACCGCTGCTCCTGATCCCCATTGGATTCGGCGCCATCCTGGCGAACTTGCCGATGGCGAATCTCGGTTCCTACGGCGATGGCATCATCGCGCTCATCTACGACGCCGGAATCCGGACGGAGCTGCTACCGCCGCTCATCTTCCTTGGCGTCGGCGCACTGACGGATTTCCGACCCCTGCTGGGCCGTCCGCTCACCTTTCTGCTGGGAGCGGCGGCCCAGGTCGGCATCTTCGTCGCCGCTCTGTCTGCCGGCTACCTAATGAACTTCACCGCGCAGGAAGCCGCGTCGATCGGCATCATCGGAGGCGCCGACGGCCCGACGTCCATCTTTCTCGCCAGCCAGCTCGCGCCGCATCTGCTGGGGCCAATCGCTGTGGCCGCCTACAGCTACATGTCTCTGGTGCCGATCATTCAGCCACCCATCATGCGGCTGCTGACGACGAAGAAAGAGCGGGCGATCGACATGCCGCAGGCCATACCCGTGTCGAAGACGGCTGTGATCCTCTTCCCGATCGTCACCAGCCTAGTGGCATCGCTAGCAGTCCCGTCCAGTGCCCCGCTCATCGGCATGCTGATGCTCGGTAACCTGCTACGCGAGTCTGGCGTCACGGACCGGCTCCGCAAGACAGCGGGCGGTGCGCTCATCGACATCGTTACGTTGTTCCTGGCCGTAGCGGTTGGCGCCACCATGGCCGCCGAGAATTTCCTGACTTACCGAACGATTCTGATCCTGATCCTGGGCGCGGTCGCCTTCTCGTTCAGCACGGCGGGCGGCATCCTGTTCGCCAAGGGGCTGAACCTGTTTCTGCGCAAGAAGATCAACCCGTGCATCGGGGCGGCAGGGGTCTCCGCCGTTCCCATGTCGGCACGCGTCGTTCAGCAGTTCGTCTCGGACCAGACGGACGGGCGTGTCAATCCGCTGATGCCGGCCATGGGGCCGAACGTCGCCGGCGTCATCGGATCCGCCGTGGCTGCTGGAGTGTTCCTCGCACTACTGGCCTAGGGTTCGCGGAATCTTCGCGCGGGGGTGAGGCACTCACCCCCGCGCTTTTCATCCCCCCGTCTCATACGACTCGAGCGAGCATTCCGCATGCGTCGGGCGATGCGGGAAGTGGGAGCTCTCCGCGCTGGCGGGCGGGCGCTTTCGCCGGGGAATGCTTCTTGCGCCTTAGAGCCCATCAACTCTGCCACGGGACGTCGTGGGCGACGTTCTGGGACAAAGTAAGACAGACTGAGCCGCCTTCCCTGGGCGGCGAATCGCCAACTAGATTTCTTTCGGCCGCTGGCCCGAGGCCGATGCGACAACGACGTAGGAGGACATGATGTGGTCCGTGCAGACAGACCCGCGGACGGGCGAGGAGTATTTTGCGGTCCATTTTGCCGGGAGACCGGTCTTGCTCAACCCGTTCATTAACAAGGGTACGGCGTTTACACCGGCGGAGCGGAAGTCGCTGGGTATCACGGGGCTCATCCCGCCCGCCGTGTTCACCATCGAAGAGCAACTCAACCGCGTATATGAAAACTACGAGGCGAAAACGACGGACCTCGAGCGCTTCATCTACCTGGCCAGTCTACAGGATCGTAACGAGACTCTATTCTTCCGCCTGGTTCACGAGCACATCGACGAAATGATGCCTATCGTGTACACGCCGGTGGTCGGAGAAGCCTGCCAGAACTTCTCGCACATCTGGCGGCGGGCCCGCGGCCTGTACATCAGCTACGACCAACGAAACGAGATCGAGTCGGTTCTGGCCAACCATCCGCGGCCGCCGGCCGTCATCGTCGTCACGGACGGCGAACGGATCCTCGGGTTGGGCGACCAGGGGGCCGGCGGAATGGGAATCCCGATCGGCAAGCTGTGCCTGTACACGCTGTGTGCCGGGATTCCGCCGCACCTCACGCTGCCGATCATGCTGGACGTCGGCACGGATAACGAGGATCGGCTGGCCGACCCCCTCTACGTGGGGCTGCGCCAGAAGCGAATCCGCGGCAAGGAGTACCAGGGCTTCATCGACAGATTCGTCGAAGCCGTTCAGAGGGTCTATCCCGACGCCTTACTACAGTGGGAAGACTTCCTCAAGGGCAACGCGATCTTCCAGTTGAACCGTTTCCGCGACAGACTCTGCACGTTCAACGACGATATCCAGGGAACCGCCGGCGTTGTGGTGGCCGGCGTGTTCGGCGGCCTACGCATCAGCGGCCAGGCGATGAAAGACCAGCGGGTCCTGTTCGCCGGGGCCGGCGCGTCGGCGCAAGGCATCTCAGACCTGTTGGCCTCGGCCATGATGGAAGAGGGTCTGACGTTGGAGGAGGCGCGCGCGCGGATCTGGACGGTGGACAGCCGGGGTCTGGTGACGAAGGCGCGGAAGGGCTTGGAGGACTTCAAAGCGACCTATGCCCGGGATGTGGCAGAGCTCGACAGCTACGAATGTGAGGACCGATCCCGGATCACGCTCGAGGAGACAGTCTGGGGCGCGAAGCCGACGATCCTGATCGGCACATCGGGAACGCCGGGCATGTTCACCGAGGCCGTGGTGAAGGCGATGGCTGAGCTGAATGAACGGCCGATGATCTTCCCGCTCTCAAATCCGACCAGCAAAAGTGAGTGCACCGCCGAGCAGGCCATTCAATGGTCCGATGGAAGAGCGATCGTGGCCACCGGCAGCCCGTTCGATCCCGTCGACCATGAGCGCAAGCGATACCGCATCGGGCAGGGCAACAACGCGTTCATCTTTCCGGGCGTCGGACTCGGCGTCTGGGTTAGCAAGGCGATGCGCGTAACCGACGGGATGTTTTTGGCTGCCGCCAAGGCGTTGGCCGACCAGGTCACGGAGGCGGATTTGGCCGAAGTGGCCGTCTAT
>JASFMO010000405.1:0-3734 GCA_050117535.1 Gemmatimonadales bacterium
TATTGGCCGTGACCGGTCGCTCGCCCTCCTATCCCGCGGTACAGCACGAGATGGCGGTTCGCGTCGCCCGTTCCATCGGCTTGCCTCACGTGGAAGTCGATACCCACGAACTGGACGATCCCCGCTATGCGGCAAACCCGAACGATCGTTGCTACTTCTGCAAAGCGGACCTCTTCGCTCGGCTGACGGAAGTGGCGCGCGAGCGCGGGCTCGCGGCCGTGCTCGACGGTTCCAATGCGGATGATCTCGACGATTTCCGTCCCGGACTGACGGCGGCTCGTGAACTGGGCGTCCGCTCGCCGCTCCAGGAAGTCGGGCTCACCAAGGAAGAGATCCGGACGCTGTCGCGGCGCGCCGGCCTGCCGACCTGGGATCTGCCGGCGTCGCCCTGCTTGGCCAGCCGGATCCAGTACGGGCTGCCGGTCACGCAGGACAGACTGCGGCAGATCGAAGCGGCGGAGACCGGCCTGCGATCGTTGCACGCTTGGGAGGCGCTGCGAGTGCGGCATCACGGCGACTTCGTGCGCCTGGAAGTTGGCCAGGCGGACCTCGCGCGGTTTTCCGATCCTGATTTGCGAGGACGGGCGATCCGAGTTTTGAAGGATGCCGGTTTCGCGCGCGCCTGTCTGGACCTCAAAGGCTATCGGCGCGGCGCGTTGAACGAGCTGCAGCGAGCTTCGGAGCGGGGTGGTGAGGGTCGAGGATGACGTCTGCCGACGTGTTGAGCGCGAGCTCGCCGGTCTAGGAATCCTGGCGCGGGTGAAATCCGTAGGGGGGGAGGGCCTGATCGCGTTGATCCGACCCGAGGACGGCACGGAGGAGAGTCTGTTTGAGGATAAGCGAGAAGAGATCGTGAGAGTCTGCCGGGCTGCCGGGTTCCGTAACGCCGCCGTTCAGCTCTTCTGGGAGTGAGAGCCGCTTGTTGACGGATTCTCGACAACTCCGCGTTGTGTTTGGCAACTGAGATGCGTGTCTTCGTCGCGATCAATCTCAACCAGCAAGAAAGAGCCGGACTGGAGGCGGCTGCGCGACCGCTGGTCGAGTCCCGCTTTCCGGTGCGCTGGGTGCCCGTGCAGAACGTGCACCTGACGTTGAAGTTCTTGGGTGAGGTGGATGAGGGTCGTCTGCCCGAATTGTTCACGGCGGTGGATGGCGCCGCGGCGGGCAGCGGCGCGTTCGACATGGCGGCCAAAGGTTTTGGCGCGTTCCCGTCGTTGCGGCGCCCACAGATCGTTTGGGCCGGCGTCGAGGTCAATCCGACCCTATCCGATCTGCAGGAACGGCTCGAGACGGCTTTGGAAACGCTGGGATATCCGCGTGAGCGCCGTCGGTTTCATCCCCACTTGACTTTGGGACGGACGCGTAAGCAGGCGCGGCCGAGCGACTTCAAGGGCTTCGAGGATCTAGTGGGCCAGCTGGTCTACGAGGACGTGCTCCACGCCGCGGCGGTCGACGTGATGAAGAGCGACCTGAAGCGCAGCGGCGCGGTCTATAGCGTGATCCACACAGTGTCTCTGGAGGCGTGAGGGAGGTGAGGACGGTTGCGTAGTTGCGCGGCAGCGGTTGGCACCGGCGTGGTCGTCGTTGCGCTGGCTGTGGTCGGCTGGTTGGCACGGGATGATATCGTGCGCTTCGTCTCGGGTCGAGGTGGAGAGGCGGACAGCGCCGCGGCGGTCGGTCCCGAGCTGGCGCGGGAGGTGGAAGCGAAGGTGATCGCGCTTGGGCAAGGCGAGGGGAGGGAGGCCGCGCTCAGTACGGAGGAGCTCGACGCCTGGATCCGGTACGGTCTGGAGGGCTACTTCCCGAGCTACGTGTCGGACGTGGCCACGGCGATCGAGGAGCAAACTCTGGTGTTGTCGGGCCGAGTCGCGCTGAAGGAAGTCCCGGATATCGAGCAAATGGGACCGGCGGTGATGCTGTTCGGCGACACGGCGTTGGTCGTGGTGCGCGGCGAACTGGACGGACTGGCTAAGGGGTGGGGCCTCTATTTGGTCGACGAGGTGAAGGTGGGCCTGGTGCCGTTGCCGGACGCGATGCGCGATCGCTTGCTGGCGGAGCTCAAGGGCGGAGCGCAGGAGGGTGTGCCGAGCAACGCGGTGGCCTTTCTTTTGCCCGACTTCGTCACCGACATCGGGGTGCGTGAAGATCGGGTATACCTGCGGCGTGAGTGAGGGCTCGAGACGAACCGAGAGCTATGAAGGACCTTAGAAGCGAGACGCGCGGTACGATGACCTGTCGGGGCCGCGGCTGGGGTAGAGGGTAAATTGGAGGGCGGACCGACCCCCGGAGGCGAACATGGCGAAGCGACGAAACGCGAAATCGAAACGGCGCCGGAGAGAGAAGAGGGGAAGACAGGCTCCGGTGAAAGGTGACGCCGCCGGCACCGGTCGTTGGTTGTGGGAATGGATCAAGTCGATATCGGTGGCGATCCTCATCTTCCTTGTCCTGCGCACCTTCGTCGTCGAGTCGTTCAGGATATCGAGCGGTTCGATGGAGTCCACGCTGTTTGCGGGAGATCTGTTGCTGGTCAACAAAGCCGTCTACGGAGCCGAAGTCCCGTTCACGGGGATTCACGTGCCGGGCTTCGAGTCTCCACAGCGCGGTGACGTGGTCGTTCTGGAACCGCCGTTCGAAGGGTGGGAGGCGCCGTACGTGAAGCGCATCGTGGGGGTTCCGGGGGATGAGATCGCGATGCGTCACGGCAACGTCTATGTGAACGGCGAGCGCCAACCCGAGGACTATGTTCAGCGCGTCGCGGCGAATCGAGACATCTACGACCCGATGTTCGAGTGGCAGCGGGCGTACCTGGCCGCGGGCGTCGATGCCGTATCGTACCGGCCGAGCCGAGACCACTGGGGTCCCCTGCGGGTACCGCCGGGCAAGTATTTCGTGATGGGCGACAATCGCGACAACTCGGAGGACTCGCGCCACTGGGGCTTCGTGCCGAGGGCCTTGATTAAGGGGCGCCCTTTGATCATCTACTATTCGTTCGAGTATGAGAAGCTGCGGCCGTTCCCGTGGCTGACGGACGTCAGGTGGCGCCGCATCGGAAATCGGGTACGTTAATAGCGTGGGCTCCAGGCGCGAGCGTGGATAGAAGCACGGAAGAGGGTCGATGCCGAAGAAGCGAGACAAGACGAAGGGACAGGCCGGCGCGGGGCACCAAGTCGGAGGCTCGAAGGGCCGCACCGAGGCACAGAGCACGGGCCGCTGGCTGTGGGAGTGGGCCAAGTCGATATCGGTCGCCATACTGCTGTTTCTCATCATCCGGACCTTCGCCGTAGAAGCCTTCAAGATCCCGACGGGATCGATGGAGTCAACGCTCTTGGTCGGCGATTTTCTGTTGGTCAACAAGGCGGTCTACGGCGCACAGCTTCCGTTCACCGACGCGCGCCTGCCGGGTTTCGAAGAGCCCGAACGCGGCGACGTGGTCGTATTCGAATACCCACTCGATCGATCGAAGAACTATGTGAAGCGCGTCGTTGGCCTGCCGGGTGACAGAATTGCGATGCGGCGGGGTGCGCTGTATGTGAACGGCGAGCGTCAGGAAGAGTCGTACGTACAGCATGTACAGCCCGAAGGCGATTACTGGGATCCCAGCTTCGAGTGGCAGAAAAGGCACCTCGCTCCCGATGTCGACGGCGGCACGTACCGGCCGACACGGGACGACTGGGGTCCGATCATCGTGCCCGAAGATCAGTATTTCGTGATGGGCGACAATCGAGACAACTCGC
>JASFMO010000406.1:0-3728 GCA_050117535.1 Gemmatimonadales bacterium
CGGGCGCGTCGTCGCTTTCTTCCACGTAGCGGGTCGACTCGCCGAAGCGGCTCACCAAGGCCGCTCGTCCTTCGTGGCAGTCCAGACAGGCGCGATCGGTCGTACCCGCAATCGACGCGTTGGGGACCCGGCTCATGTCCGATTGCTCCCACTGCTCGACGTGCGGTTGTTCGGCTCCGCGATGGCATTCGCCGCAGCCGGTCGTCAAACGCGCGCCGGCGGACAGCGGAGCGAGCGGCGTCGCCGCGCTCGGAGCCGCCCCATGATCTTGGCCGGGGCCGTGGCACGATTCGCACTGGACGTCGTGAAATCGGCCGTCGCGGTTCCGCTCGTAGCCTACCGTTCCCTCCAGTCCGTTCCCCCGCTCGGTCACGCTGTGGCAACCTTCGCAGAACGGCTGTGACCGGCCGCTGTTACTCAGAGTGGCCCACGCCCGCGCATGGTCGGTCCTCGCCCAACCGACACGTTCATCGGGATGGCACTCGCCGCACGCGGTGAGCTTGCTGTCAACGTCGGAGTAGCCGACGAAGCCGACCGGGTCACGGGGCGTCAGAACCGACACCGAGGCGCTCCCGGCGATCCCGTCGCTGGTCGCCGTGATGGTCGCGGAGCCGGCGGCGGCCGCCGTCACCAGGCCGCTCTGATCGATCAGCGCCACCTGCGCATCCGAGGACGACCAGACCACCGCTGGTGTCGAGAGGGTGTCGCCGTTCGCGTCGATCAACGTCGCCGTCATTCGAAGGCTATCGCCCGCGACCAGCGTGGCGGTCGCCGGTGTGACCGAGACCCGGACGACGGGCGCGTCTGATGCCGTCGGCGAATCGTCGTTACAGGCGATCGTCAGTGCGAGCAGGGCAGCGACCCGGATCGAGCGGCCGAGGATCGCTCGGTTGCTCTCGATCCATGGCTGGACACGACGGGTGGATAAAGAGGAACCCATGGTCGGTAGGTAAACGCGCGCGCGATGGATGGGGTTCCTTGCGGGGCGACGATCTGGCCTTGGCCGCGAGACCTGTGCGCGCGGCTGGCGCTTGGTGGCCTCGAGTTTGTGTCGGCTACTCCAGGGTTCGGCGGAGACCTTCTTCGTACGGGGTGACACGGATCTCATCCAACAGCTGGCGAATCGCCTCCGTGTCGAGGATCGCCGGACGCTCGTAGAGCGGCAGCACGTCCCGGAACGCGCGCGCGTCGGAATTGAAGATCCCAGCCAGCCACAGCATCCAGGAGCGACCGCGGCGGACCTTCAGATCGACACCTCTCTGGCGCGCGGCTTGCTCGAGGATCGCGCGCGGCGGTTCGGCGCCCGAACCGGGAACGTTCCAGGCGCGGCCGTACGCTTCGTCGCGCATCGCCAGATCGCAGACCAAGCGCCCGCTGTCCGGGATGAAGAGGAAGTCGCGCGGCGCCTCGGGGTCGCCGGGCCAGAGGGCGGCCTTGCCGGCGCGCACGCTCTGCAGCGCGTCGTTCATGATCGCGATCTCGGCGCCAGGGCCGTAGAAGTCGGGCAGTCGGGCGACGCAGGCCCGGGCCTCCAGCATCACGTCCTCTTGCTGCTTGCGGATGGCCGCCTTGTCCGATCCCGGCGCCAGCGGCCGGTCCTCGCGCATCGGGGTCTCGTCGCCGGGGCCGTACGACCAGTAGCTCGTCACCAGCACCGCCCGAGCGCCCTGCGCCTGTGCCGCCTGGGCCGTGTTCCGAGCGATGACGATGTGGTCCGCGAACCGCTCCATCGGCAGTCCCACGCAGTCGAAGATCAGATCGCACCCCTCGGCCGCCTTAGCGGCGGCGGACGGATCGCCGAGGTCGCCAGCATGGCGCTCGACGTCCAGGTCGCCGAAGTCCCGCGCCAGCTTCTCGTTGCTTCGCGAGACCGCCCGCACGGCGAGGCCACGCCGCCGCAACTCGCGCACGATCTCGCGTCCGGTGGCTCCCGTGGCACCGAACACCGCCACACGGCTGAATGTCAAAGTCGACATGATCTGCCCCGTGGGTCTCGCTAGTGCTCTCCCGTGCCGGTGCACCGTCAAGACGCTCGCGGAACTCCGGTCACAGAATAATCGCGAACAGCAGGCGAAAGTCGGGTATGTCGCCAATCCCGAACCGTGCCTCGAGATTCGTCGCCTTCTTCGGAATGATCGGCACCTGGACTCCGGCGACCAGCGAGAGGCCGAACTCCCAACTGCTGCCACCTCCCGATCGGTCGATGAAGGCGAGGGTGGGTCCGCCACCGCCGTAGAAACCGATGGACGTGCCCTCGACCAGCAGTCGGGCCAGGAAATCGGCGTTGAAATCGATCGTGGTCAAGTTGTCGCCGAAGCCGGCGTCGACGCTTGGGACGATGCGGAAGATCTTGAGGCTCTTCCCCAGCGAAAACTGCGCTCCGACCACGAACTGATCCGGGTCGAGGCCCATGCCGGCTCGGAGTCCGAAACCGAGGCCGGACGGCGCCTCTTGGCCAATGGCGGTGGAACCGGCGCAGAGCAATACGGCGAGCGCCAGCACAGTCGTAATCCGTGTCTTCATTCCCTTGTCTCCCGTGAACGTTGTATGGATTGGTGCTGTGTCGTGAGGCGAGGCCATTATCGTGAGCGGCTTTCTGACTGTCAAGCCGGGGGACCATTGGACGGGAGCGGCCATTCAGACTTACTGTAGTAAAGTCCCGGCTAGCGCTACCCACAGAGGCGGTCGAGCGACCGACGGCGCTATTTGCTGGGATCGAATAGAGCGGCTGGCTGAATACGTTACAACGAGACGCGTACGATAAATGGACGAGCAGCTCGAGTTCGTGAAGCTGATCGCCTCGCGGTTGGATCGGGCGGGCATCAATTATATGCTCACCGGTTCGATCGCGGCGGCAGTCTATTCTGTGCCGAGGATGACGCGCGATATCGATCTGGTCATTGAGTGCGCACCGTCCGATGTCGACGCTATTGTCGCGGCATTCGAATCGGATTGCGTCATCAACGCCGATGCCGTCCGCGAGGCTGTCGAGAATGCCATGATGTTCAACATCATACACGAGCGCTGGGTGATCAAAGCAGACTTCATCGTTCGCAAAGACAGCCCGTATCGGAAGCTGGAGTTCGAACGGCGGCGACGAATTGTCGTTGACGCAGTACCAATCGTGTTTACAGCGCCCGAGGATCTGATTCTGTCGAAACTGTGCTGGGCCCGGGACACTGGATCCGCGATCCAGGTGCGCGACGTCCGAGAATTGCTGGCCGCCGATGTAGATCTAGATTGGGCATACCTTGAGGAGTGGGCCGCAAACCTCGGAGTGCAAGGCGATCTCGAACAGGCGAGTAAGGAATGAGTGACACGCCTCCATCGGTTGCCGGTGTCTTCCGAAATCTGCTGGCCCGCAAGTCTCCGGTCGAACGGCTGCGGATGTGCACGATGATGTTCGGAACGGCCAAGACGTTGGCGATTGCCGGGATCCGCCGGCGGTGCGGCGAACTGCCGGAAGCCGAGCTGCGTGAAGGCCTGTTCCTTCGCTTCTACGGCTCCGACTACAGCGAGCGCGAGCGCCACGCGATTCTGGAATCGCTGCGCAACACCGATAGTGGTGGTGACGGGAGATGATGATCGGTCTTTCGCTGCCATGAGAGGGCGGCGCCGGTGACTGTGATAAGCCTGATCGAGCGCGACGACCTGTCCGCGCTCTTCCAGACACTCCACGAGCGAGAGTATACCGTGGTGGGCCCGACTATCCGCGACGGTGCCATCAT
>JASFMO010000407.1:0-3723 GCA_050117535.1 Gemmatimonadales bacterium
GCACCGATTCGACCCGTTCGCGCGTCTTCGCCACCATCGCCGCCGAGGCATCGATCGCCTGAAAGTCGAAGCCGCGCTCGGCGAGCACGATGGTATTGCGGCCGCCCGCACACCCCAAGTCCAGCACACGCACAAAAGCGGGATCGGCGCAGCCATCGAGCAATTCCAACAAACGTCGATCCGGCGGCCGCCCGGCAAACTCCTCCACCCGATCCGGGCTCTCCCAGAATTCTGCTCTCTCGTTCAACTCGAACCTCGACTCATCGCTCTATCTCCAGAGCGACGATCTCGTCGATCGTACCGGCCGGCCGGTCGGGCAAGCGCAGAACGATCGCGCCGTCGACCCTATCGAAAGGCGCCTCCCGGCCCGTGCGCAGTACCCGAGCCGAACGCACTCGGTCGGGCAGCTCGGGCAACGCGAGCACCGGCGAGTTCCAATCGAGCACGTGCACGTATACCGTATCGCCGCGCGTAGTCGTTACGCCCCACGGCGCAGGATCGATCGGGCCGCCCCGCGTCCCGTAGATCGACTCTCCATATTCATCCAGCCAGGCGCCGACCTCACGCAGTCGCTCGGCGAACTCCGGCTGAATCTCGCCGTTCGGCATCGGCCCGACATTGAGCAGGAAGTTCGCATCGCTACCCGCGGCCCGCACCAGGTATCGAACTAAGTCGGCCGTGCTCTTGTACGAACGGTCTGTGATGTTGAAGCCCCACGACCGATTGACCGTCTCCGCCGTCTCCAGCGGCAGCCGGCTGACCTCCGCCGTGTTGAAGCCCGCCGTATTGGCCCCTGGCAGGTCCTTCTCGAACATCTGAAAATCTTCTCCCGGAAATGGCGCCTCATGGTGGTTGGAGCCGATCAGCGCCTGCGGTTGCAGGCTGTGGATGAGCCGGTAGGTCTGCTCGATTCGCCAATCGGCATCCGGTCGGTCCCACATCCCGTCGAACCAGACGCCGCCGATCGGGCCGTACTTCGTGAGCAGCTCGTGAAGCTGCGAATCCATATAGTCGATGTACCGATGCCAGTCGCCGCCCTCGGGGCGACCCGCCGCATGCCCCGTTCGTCCCAGCGGGTAGTAGTCAGGGTGATGCCAATCGAGTTGCGAGTAATACAGGAACAGCTTGATGCCCTGCTGCTGGCACGCCCTGGCCAAGTCTCCGATTACGTCCTTGCCGTAGGGCGTACGATCCACGATGTCCCAGTCCGAGACATCGGAATCGAACATCGCGAAGCCATCGTGGTGCTTCGCCGTGATCGTCATGTACCGCATGCCCGCCGCCTTCGCCAGCGAGACCCACTCCTCCGCGTCAAACTCGATGGGGTTGAAGAAGTCCGCTACCTTCTCGTAGTCCGCCGCCGGGATGCCGCGCACCTGCATCACCCACTCGCCCGCGCCCAGCACGCTGTAGATACCCCAGTGAACGAATAGCCCGAACTTCGCATCCTGGAACCAGGCCCGCGCCTCCAAATTCTCCGGCGCCGGCTCGTACGCCGCTTGCGAACGTGCCTCCTGCCAGTTGCATAGAACGACCGCGAGCGCGATCAACCACGCCCCACCCCTGCGGTACAGCGAACGAACTTGGCTCATCTTGCCACTCCCGGTGCTGACCCGACCGAGCCGTGTGTTTGTGATACCATAATCGGTAGGCTCTGCTTGCAAGCTACCCAGTCAACCTACGGATCGGAGGCGGCAGCGGCGAGTGAGGTGACAGCGGCGACTGAGGCGGCCGGGGGAGGAAGCGCTCGTGCGTGTCGTGTGTCAGTCCACCGGCTTGCGCGCGACCGTATCGCCCACCAGCTCGAGACCCGGAACGCGTGCCACGAGGTCTCGCAAGAACGCCGCCTTGTTCTCAGGCGAGATCATGATGCCCATGCGCGAGCTCCCGTACCGAATGCGTAGCCGGTCGAGCGAGCAGGCCGGACTCGACAGAGGGTTGCGTGTCGGCACCACCTCTACGATCGAGTCAAGATCGACCCTCCAGCGGAAGGGACCCGAACGGACGACGAGCCTATCCCGCTCGAAGCTGTAGCGGGTGGAGTATAGGATCCAGAGCGTGAGCACGGCCACGACGGCCAACACGGGCGTGAGCCCAGCACGCAGACCGAGCGGCGCCGGGTCCACCCAAAGACCGACCGCCGCAGCGCCCATACCGATGGCGGCGGCCCACAACAACAGCACCAGCCACCAATCTCGCTTCGACGGATAGACAACCGAACTCGCCTGGTACGCCACGCCGATCCTCCTATCGCAGTTCCGTTAGGCTACCTCGTGGCCAACACAGCCTACGGCCACTCCTGACCGTGACAAGAATAGCAGGAAGGCTGACCAGCGTCGCCGCCCCTCAGGTCGGCACCGTGGCAGGCCGTGCAATTCTCGGTAGGATCGTTCAAACCCGGGGCGTGCGCCACCCCATCCTGGTTTACCGTGTGCCCCGGCGGTGCGTCCTCCGGCAACGTTGACTCCGACGAATCGCATGCCAGTGCCAAGCCGATGACGGCCCACCCGGCCATAGTCAGCCTCAAGATTCTATTCAATCCGACCTCCTTCGGTTGCTGTGGCTCTCGAGATTCCTGTACTCACTCTCCCATCCATCACCACCTCGACCGCTCAACACGCTTCCCCAGCCGTAGCGAGTTAGTGATAGCCGCCCTCGGCCGTCAAAGCGAACCCCTTCCGCCTCCAAGAGTTCCCGTTGGATGCGCTCGTAACCCGGCTCCGCTCGCTTGCTGACTTCACCTCGAGCGTTGACGACGCGGTGCCATGGGACGCCGCTATTTTCGCTCAGCGCATGGAGCGCATAACCGACCTGACGCGCGTGGCCCGGCATGCCGGCCAGTCGAGCCACCTGGCCGTAGGTGGCGACGCGCCCCTTCGGTATCCCCCGCACGACGCCATAGATGCGTTCGTAGGTACCTACGTCGGCCATTATCGCGGTTCCGTTAGCCGCACGCTTCGCCGCAACACCGCGCCTCGACAGTCGCTACGTTTCGTCTCAATCGTGGATATCGGCTGGCTCGAGGTCCTCCGCGCCAGGCAGCTTTCCGATCAACCGGGCCGGGTCGTGAATCAGAACCGGAAGATGCTGCGGGCATATGAACAAGTGCTCACCTCTATACTCCAATGAGATCAACGGTGTCTGCCCGGAATCCCGGTGGCATGAAAGGCACGCTTTCGTGCTCTTCGCGTCGTCACTCACTTTAACACCCCCTCGATCGTGATCCTTGGAACGGCCCGGGCCCGAATGATGGCCGCGACCCACCTATTTCCGCTTTAGTACCCAGACCATGAATGAACTCAACTGCTCGTCGAACTCAGCGTAGTGGTAGTCCCCGTACAACGATTCTCGCTCGAGGCCCGTGCGCCTAGCGAGCCGTTCAAACTCGCGCACCCCTATGAGCCGGAACTTCATCTCGAGCATCCGCTTCCAGTCCAGCCGGCCTCCGGCATCGAACATCTCGTAGAACTGTACGCGCGTCACGACGCGCGTCGCGGGATCGAGCCGCTCGAACCCCGAGACCACCAGACGACCTCCGTCGGTGACCTGCGAGCTTGTCAGCCGCAGCGCCCCATCGGCTTCTCGCAAGCGCACCGCTGGATTGTGTAGCGCGACGATCAGTCTTCCACCCTCGCCTAAGTGACGCACCGCCGAGCCCAGCGCGCGTTCCGTATCAGCCGGCTCGACAATCTCTGAGAAGGAATGAAACGGGATGAGCACCAA
>JASFMO010000408.1:0-3723 GCA_050117535.1 Gemmatimonadales bacterium
GGGCTCGAAGTCCGGATCGGTCCAAACCGCGATCAACTCCGGATCGCCGATGGTGTTGGTCCACGTCGCGTTGGCCACGTCCACCGTGTTGCCCACCGGCGGCAGCTTGCCATCGCTGCCCGGTTGGCGGCCGTCCGACCCGACGACGTCGTACACCTTCTCGTGACGCTCGCCGCGAGCATCCACCCAGCCCTTCACGATCTGAATGCGGTCGAGGTTGCCGGATAGAGGGTCTTTCAGCGCCGCGACGAGGAAGCTCGGCGCTCGGCCGACCGGCGCCGGGCTCAGCGTGCCGCCCATCGGCACACCCTTCGAGTAGCCCGCAAACGCCGGGTTGCGCGTGTTCGCATCCTCGGCCGTGAATTCCCAACCGCCGAAGAAGCGAACCAGCATGCGCGAGCCGGTCGTCGCGTAGACTTCACGGCGCTTCATCGCATCCCAGATCGCTTCCCGCGTGTTCTCCGTCGCCCACACGGCGGCGTAGCCGGAGGCGGCCTGCTCCCAGCCCACGATCTTGACATCACCGGCGGCCAGCACAGGGTGCTCCCAACGCAGAGGGTCGGGCTCGGTGCCCGAGTGCTTGCCGAAAAAGTTCTCTTCCGCGGCCGTGGCCAGCGACGTGTGACTGTCGGTGGAGCCGATCATGCCGAACTTGTACGGGTTGACCCCGACGCGTTGCTCGACCTGCAGGCCCAACTGCAGAGCGCTACGGGTATACTCGAACGGCAGCATCTCCGGCTTCTTCATCTCGCTCAGGTTGAGGTTCCCGGCATCCCACGTCTCGTAGTCGGCGAACTCGTCATCCGGCGACAGGAGCGGGTGCGTCTCGCCGTCCCCCTTGATCTGCGTGGCTTCCACCAGCGGCTCCCAGCGGATCCGGGTCGCGGCGTATTCGCGCGTCAGCGGCCGGCCGGTGACCGGGTTGGTCAGCGGGAACATCACGCCGTTGCTCAGGTTGCCGTTGTGCGGGATGGCCAGCAGTTGCCCACCCGTCTTGTCCTCGTACGCCTGCAGAACCGTCCACAAGTCCTCGGGATTCACGCTGCCCGTAGGCGGGAGCATCGTGAACGGCACGGTCTGGCTGGCCTTGTCACCGGCGTCGCGGTACACGATCACCCGGTGCAGGTTGTTCCCCGGCGGCGCCAACGACGTCCACTCGTACCCGATGAATGCCGTGAATCGGCCCGGCTCGTTGTAGCGCTCCGCCGCGTCGATCGTCGCTTCCCAGGCGGAACGGTACGGCGCCGAACCCGGCGCATAGTAGAGCGTCTGCGGAAACGTACCGCGCGACGCCCCGTCGATAATCTCGAATGCTGCCCGCACCGCCTGCTGTCCGCCCGACTGGATCATCTCGTACCAACGCTTGCCCGTCGGATCGGCGAGGAGCTCTGGCTTGCCGGCGAACAGATCCGGGAAGAAGCCCATGTTGTCCGAGTGGTCGGCCACGACAAGGAAATCGAGCGGTCGCGAGAGTTTCACCCGCAGGCCCGTCGCCGAGGTAACCTCCTCGCCGCGGGCGAAGCGGTAAGCCTCGTCCAGACCCAGCCGGTTACCGAAGGCCCCGGCGTCCATCGACATGGCCGTATGCAGGTGCGTGTCGCCCCAATACACCTGAGTCGGGAAACCGCGTCCGGCGTAGGGCGAAAAGTGTTTCTGAGCCTTGAACGCACCGGCCACCGTCGAGTCCGGCGGCGGCAGCCCCACCGTCTCCTGGGCGTTTGCCGGGGCGGCGAGTGGCGCGGACGCCAACATGAGGACCGCCACACTCTTCAGCCTATTGGTCATCGACCTAGTGATCATCTAATCTCCGTTGATCTCCGTGCAGATTCCGGCCTGCGGACAATGAACGAACAAGGCCGTACCCGATCCCGTTGGTGTGAATGAGGACTCGCAAGTATATCCGTCCACTGCCTTTGCGTCCAGTCTGAGGGTCGCCGCAACGCTGTTACGGCGGACGGCGAACACAAAGGACCGGGCTGGCGCATGCGGTACGCGTCCAGCCCGGAATCGCAGAGTGTGGGCTCGGTTTCCTTATCGATCAGAAGCCGCGCGGCCTACGTCGAGAAGTCCCACTGTATCCGGAACCGCCACTTTTCCTGCTCGCCCAGCTCCGGGAAATCGTGGTTGAAGAACGTCAGATCCGAGGTCAGCTTGTTCAAGTGGCCATTGAAGAACCAGTTGACCGCGAACACGTACTCGCGCAGGAGATCACTGCCCTGGTCGACGTCTGGGTTGTAGTACGCAACCCGAGCCGCTAGCTCGAGTGGCCGCGGGACGGCGGGCCACAGGTGGTGGAAGAAGTAGCCTGCCTGGAAGTAGACACCCGTCAGCGTCCGTATCGTCTGGTTGACCTTGTCGTCGACCTCTTTCCAGTGAAACGCCTGCTGCCAAGCGAAGCCCCGGTACTTGAAGGCCGTCTCCTGCAGCCACTGGTTCACGCGGTACTGTCCGGGCTCGCCGTCATCGAAGCCGATCAGCTGACCACCGCCCGAGGTCGAGAATCGGGTGTAAGGGCTCTGGTTGGTGACGGCGGCGAACGCCAGCACGCCAGCGGCCTTTTCATGATACTCCCAATCGGATCCAGAAAACGGAACCTCGCGACCCAGGAAGTTCCACTGCCCACGGAACATCCACATCAGGTGCGTGTCATCGTTCTCCCGGGCGCCCCGACCCATCCCGGTGAACACAGAGGCCCAGTAGTTGAAGTCGGCGACGCCCGATCCCTTCAAGCGCCCGTAAAGCGAAACACCCTGCTGGCGGTCGATGGTGAATTCCCGGTTGATGATCGAGCGCTCCATCATCTGCTGCCGGCCGGAGGAAATGATTCGCTCGCGGCTGTACTGCGCCTTCCATTGCCCTACCTTTAGCTTCAGCGCCGGCCACTTCTCCACCATGACCCGGAAGTCCAGCAGCGCGTTGCCACCCAGCTCGTACTCCATGTAGTACTTCAGCCAAGGCTGATAGGCGTTGCCCCCAACC
Source organism: Gemmatimonadales bacterium (assembly GCA_050117535.1). Classification (GTDB taxonomy): domain Bacteria; phylum Gemmatimonadota; class Gemmatimonadetes; order Palauibacterales; family KS3-K002; genus JASFMO01. Next base: position 2,980 of record JASFMO010000408.1, read on the forward strand.
TTGATGCGCGAGCGGTTGACCTTGAAGAGGTTCTGTTCCTGCTCGGAGAAGTCATCGAAGGTGAGCGGATCGGAGTCGAACGGGTACGCGTAGCGGAGCTGGACGCGAAACTGGAGTTGCAATAGGTAGTTGCCGTCCGAGGTTCCGAGCTCGAAGCCCCGGGAACCGTGCCCGACGCGGATCGACGGTTCCGCCTGCTCGACGGTGTCCGGCGGCTGCGTTGCTTCGTCGGACCCCTGTGCCAGTGCGGAGTCAACCTGAATCGGCGTGCAAAACAGAATGGCGAGCAGCGTCAGCGTACGGCGTGCGCGCACCAGATGGACTGCGGGACGATTCCCTTTCACAGATCTGTCCCCTCCTCTCCGCGAGTTTCAGAAGCGTACGACTCATGGTGTCGAAATCTCACCCTCGGCGGGGCAATGCAACAAGAATAGGGCACGAACGTGACTAGTCAGTAAAGTCAATGTAACTATTGTGTATCAAGCAACAGGTCTGTAACGGTCCCGGCGATGGTCGGCACCAACCATGCCCGCGCCACCCGGCTGGAAGGGGACGGGAAAGATCAGCCCGCGCCGGACCCGGATGGAGGGGGACGGGAACGATCAGCCCGCGCCGAACGCCTGCTCGAGGTTTTGGACGTTGGCCCGCATGACGGTGAGGTAGTCCCCGGTCTCGGGGGCGTTTCCGCACGGCTCGAACACCACGCTCTTCACCCCTAACTCCTCCAGCCGCGCCACGATCTCG
>JASFMO010000409.1:0-3715 GCA_050117535.1 Gemmatimonadales bacterium
AACCCTGGGCGAGGCGCTGAGTCAGGCCCTGGGCGAGCGCCGCGGCATCCGACGCTACGGCTTCCTCCTCCCGATGGACGAGTCCTTGGCGCAAGTGGCGATCGATCTGGGCGGGCGGCCGTACCTGGTGTTCGACGCCAACTTCCAGCGAGAGGTGGTCGGCGAACTCCCGACCGAGTTGGTCGAGGACTTCTTCAAGGCGATGAGCGACTCATTAGGAGCGAATATTCACGTAACCCTCCACTACGGACGCAACGATCACCACAAGATCGAGGCGATCTTCAAAGCGTTTGCGCGTGCGTTGCGCACGGCAATCGAAGCGGACCCTCGCTTCAAAGACGAGGTGCCCTCGACCAAGGGAGTGATCGGATGATCGCGCTGATCGACTACGGCGCCGGGAACTTGCAAAGCGTCGCTAACGCGCTGTCCCATCTGGACGCCGATTTCGCGATCACCGACGATCCGGGCACCGTGGCCGGCTCGGCCAAGGTGATCTTCCCCGGCGTCGGGGCCGCGGCGTCGTGTATGCAGGCGCTGGCCGGTCGCGATTTGGACGAGACACTGCGCCGTGTGAACGCGCCCGTCCTCGGCATCTGTTTGGGCATGCAAGTATTGACGGCATCCTCCGGCGAGGGCGTTCAGGAAGTCGGCTGCCTGGGTGTGCTGCCGGGACATACGGCGCGCTTCGCTGCCAACGAGAAACTGCCGCAGATCGGCTGGAACACGATCGAGATCCTGCGGAAGGATCCCTTGCTCGAGGGTATCGCGAGCGGTGAGCACTTTTACTTTCTCCACTCCTATCGCGTGCATACCACCGAGGAACATGTACTCGCCCAAACTGTGTACGGCACGCCCTATCCTTCGATCGTACGGCGCGACAATTTCTGGGGCGTTCAATTCCACCCCGAGAAGTCGGGTCCGGCCGGACTACGACTGCTCCGCAACTTCATCGAGCTATGCTGATACTGCCGGCTATCGATCTGCTGGGTGGTCACTGCGTGCGGCTGCGCCAAGGTCGCTTTGAGGACGTGACCGTCTATTCGGACGATCCCACCGCCGTCGCGCGCGAGTTTGTGGCCGCGGGAGCGGAGGCGCTCCACATCGTCGACCTGGATGGAGCGCGCCACGGCCGGCCTAGGAACTTGGATCTGGTCTACCGCATTCGTGCTCAGGTGGGAGTACCGATCGAGTTCGGCGGCGGAGTCCGGACGTTCGCCTTGGCCTCGCGCATCTACGAGTCGGGAATCGAGAGGATCATCTTCGGGACAGCCGCCGCGGAAGCCCCCCTCCTGCTGCGCAGAATCCGCGAGCGTTATGCGCCGGAGCGCGTGGCTGCCGGCATTGACGTACGCGATGGGCGGATCGCGATCGAGGGTTGGGAAAAGGAATCCTCTCGGGATCTGAGCGACACGCTCGACGGTCTGGCCACACACGGCGTCGGCTGGGTCGTTTGCACCGACGTGAATCGCGACGGCGTCCTCACGGGCCCGAGCTACGATCTGGCCCGGCAGATCATCGAGGCCGGCTTCCAGGTCATCGTCGCCGGCGGCGTTGCCAGTCTGGATGACATCGCGAGGGTGCGAGAAGCGGGCGCCGCCGGCTGCATCCTCGGCAGCGCGATCTACACCGGACGTGTGAAGCTGGAGGAAGCACTGGAGGTGGCTCGTGCTGACTAGGCGAATCATACCTTGCCTCGATGTGGACGGCGGCCGCGTCGTGAAGGGCGTCCGTTTCCGCGAGCTGCGGGATGCGGGTGACCCGGTCGAGTTGGCCGCCGCCTACGCCGCGGCCGGCGCCGACGAGTTGGTGTTTCTCGACATCTCGGCCACAACCGAAGGCCGGCGCACGATGGTTGATGTGGCCGCTCGTGTGGCCAACGAGATCTTTATCCCCTTCACCGTTGGCGGCGGTCTGCACGACGTCGATTCCATGATGCGGCTGCTGCGCGCCGGCGCTGACAAGGTAGCCCTCAACACGGCGGCCGTGGCCCGGCCGGCTTTGCTGACCGAAGCGGCGGAGCGATTCGGCTCGCAAGCGGTGGTTATCGCCATCGACGCGGCGCGTGAGGGTGAGAGTTGGCGGGTCTATGTACGGGCCGGCAAGCAGCCTACCGATCGCGACGCCATCGAGTGGGCCGTGGAAGCGACGGCGCGAGGCGCCGGAGAGATTCTGCTCACCTCTATGGACCGAGACGGCACCAAGGCGGGGTTCGATCTGGAACTGCTGCGGCGCGTCGGCGAAGCCGTCGACGTTCCCGTGATCGCGTCGGGCGGGGCGGGAGCCCTACCCGACCTGTACCACGCGCTCGAAGAAGGCCAGGCGGACGCCGTTCTGGCAGCGTCGATCTTCCACTTCGGCGAGTTCTCGATTGCCGAGGTCAAACAGTACCTGGCCTCGGCAGGCATCCCGGTAAGACTGTAGCTGAGAGCGAAGATGATGAATCGTGACGCCCCCCTTCGTTTCGACCCAAAGACGAACCTCATACCCGCCATCGTGCAAGACGCCCGGTCCGGCCGCGTGCTGATGCTCGGGTACATGAACCGGGACGCGCTGGAACGCACTCGCGAGACGGGCCGCGTCACCTTCTTCAGCCGAAGCCGAAAGATGCTGTGGGAAAAAGGCGAGACCAGCGGCAACTGGCTCGAGCTTGTGGACATCCTGCCCGATTGTGACGCGGACGCATTGCTCGTACGCGCCGTGCCCCATGGCCCCACCTGCCATACCGGCGACGTGTCCTGCTTCGGCGAGCTCGACCGCCCTGGCCTAGGGGAGATCCTCGCTGACCTTTACGAGCTGATCGAGGAGCGAAAACGAGAGCGACCCGACGGCTCCTACACGACCCGACTGTTCGACGGCGGCGCCTCCGCCATCGGCCGCAAGGTCGCGGAAGAGGCCTTGGAGCTGACGCTCGAGGCTGTGACGGCGGGCAGCCGAGCCGATGAAGAAGCCGCCGATCTGTTCTACCACACCCTCGTCCTGCTGGTCGCGATGGAGGTCTCACCCGAGGATGTGGCCCATAGGCTTGTCGAGCGCCGCCGCGGGCGCTAGTGAACGATCGGTTGCCTCTCTTCCTCGACGGCGATGAGGCGCCCATCGACGTATCTGAGCTTCGGAATGATCAGGCTGGGCTTGGCGAAAGCCTTCTCGAGGGATTTCCTCAAGCGCAGCAATTCGAGCTGTTTCTGAGATCTATCTAACATGGGACCGTCACCCCCTTGTCGCTTCCCGGACTAAACGTAGCTGCCGGGTCTGACAGCGAACGCCGAACTGAAGCGTCCAAGCGAACATTAGCGACGACCCATCAAGGGATTATCAAGGCGCGCCAGCGGCCGACCTGCGGATCAGGCAGAGGGCGCCTCCAGCACTCGGCTCTCGGCTGTTGTTGACCCTTCCTTGACTCGCAGTAGCAGCCATACCAGACACCAGCCGAAGATGAAATTGGAGGAAGCCGTCTCGACCAGATGCGTCATGCGTACGACGCTGGGCATGAATGGATTCGGTGCCAACAGGCCGGCGTTCATCAGCACGGCGAAGAGCAGCGCCACGGCCAGCGCCGTCTCCCACCAAGGCCCCTTCATCATGCGGATGATGGGTACTGCCAAGGCGACCCAGACCAGTGCGCGCAATAGCTGCAGTAACACAATCGTGCCTACAGTTGGAATCACCGCGTCGGCATAGAACTCCCGGACCGCGGGTACCTGCCAAGCCACCAAAG
>JASFMO010000410.1:0-3714 GCA_050117535.1 Gemmatimonadales bacterium
GTGCGAGGCGTATACGGGGCGATTCAACGAGGTTGCCGCCCCCGTGCCGGCCGATAGGTGTCCGGTGCCGAACCTCGAGACCCGAGGCAGGAGGGGCGGATGTCGGCGGATCCGGTAAGCGAATTCGAGGCGTACAGAGACGAGTTGCTGGCACGTCTCGGCGATCAAGATCCGGTCGACGTGCTGGCGCACACGCCGGCGCGTCTGGAAGCGCGCGTCATCGGCGTCGAGGAAGAATTGCTGATCAGGCCCCCGCTTCCCGGCGCTTGGTCGGTGAAAGAGATCGTCGGTCATCTCGGTGATAGCGAGTGGGTCTACGGCTATCGTCTGCGGATGATGCTGAGCCACGAGCGACCGGCGATCGCGGGCTACGATCAGGATGTGATGGTTGCGGGCATGGCGCACAATGGCCGGCCTATCTCGATGCTGCTGGAGGAGTTTCGACGGCTGAGGGGGTTGAACGTCGATCTGTACCTGCGGACGAGAGGCCCGGCGTGGGAACGTGTCGGGCTGCACTCGGAACGCGGCGAGGAGAGCGTCGACCTGAGCCTACGCTTGCTGGCGGGGCACGACCTGCGGCATACCGATCAGATCGAGCGTTCGCTGGCGAAGGTCCAGGACTAGACCCGGGTGGCAGAGGATGAACAAGTACGATATCGACACGCCGGCGCTGCTGGTCGATTCGGCAACGCTGGGCAGTAACCTCGAGCGTATGCAGCGGGTGGCGGACGGCTTTGGCGTGCGGCTGCGCCCTCACACCAAGACGCACAAGTCGCCGCATATCGCGAGACTCCAGATAGACCTGGGCGCGGCCGGTGTGACGGTGGCGAAGGTCGGCGAGGCCGAGGTCATGGCCGGCGCCGGGTTGGATGACATTCTGATCGCGAATCAGGTGATCGGCGCCCAGAAACTGCGGCGGCTGGCGGAACTGGCCCAACGCGTACGCTTGGCGATTCTCGTCGACAGCCGGGAGGGCGTCGCCCTGCTCGACGAGGCTTTTCGCGAGGCCGGGGTCGGTATCGACGTTCTGATCGAGGTCGACACGGGAAAGGGCCGCTGCGGGCTAACCGACCTGGAGGAGATTGCGGCGATCGCCCAGCAAGTGGTCGAGACGGACAGGTTGGTTTTGCGCGGCGTCGAGACGCACGAAGGCCACGTACCGAGCGGCGCACACAGCGCGGGCGAGATGGAGGAGCGTGCGACGAGCGCTGGCCAACGATTGGTCGAGGTCGCGGATGCGCTGCGCGATCGCGGGCATATCATCGAGGAGGTCAGCGTAGGCTCGACGCCGGCGGCGCCCTACACGGCGACCGCGCCGGGTGTCACAGAGATGCGACCGGGCACTTACGTCTTCAACGACGTAAACCAGATGTCCATCGGTCAGGCCTCGCCTGAGGACTGCGCCCTCAGCGTTCTAGCTACGGTCATCAGCCGTCCAGCGGACGACCGGGCTGTCCTCGATGCCGGCAGCAAGTCCCTGTTCGCCGAGCCGGCTCGCAAGGCCTTTGCCTTTAACGACTACGCCGGCTTTGGCTATGTACGGCAGGCGCCGTCCGCCCGGATCGTGAGTCTGAGCGAGGAGCATGGTGTCGTGCACCTGCCGCCGGGAACGGAGTTCCCGGCTATAGGCCAGCCAGTAGAGATCATCCCGAACCACGTCTGCCCCGCGGTCAACCTGCACGAGGAGCTTTATCTGGTCGACGGGGAGGATGTCGTGGAGGTATGGCCGATCGCGGCGCGCGGGAGGGTACGTTAGCGGCGCGCAATATGCTCCGCTACTCCGAGCGTCCAACGTCGGCGAACGATACCAACTAGTTTTCTGGCAACACGCCGCCCACGACCCGCTTCATGTACCGGCCCGCCGGCAGCATCTCTCCTTCCTCGACATCGTTGATCAAGGCGAGCGCCTTCACGTCGGCCGTAGAGGGGTAACGCTGTGTGAACTGCTCGAACGTCATGGCCTGATCGAGTCGGATTATCTCGAGCCGGCCGGGTTGGACGTTCAGCGCTTCCGGATCCGCCAGCCTGTCGAAGCTCCGGATCGTACTCCTGAACGCGGGATCGTAGGTCGACATCTTACCCGCCAACGTGTAGCCGAGGACCTGATAGATCAGGTCGTTGTAAGCGATGAACGCGACCAACCCGCGGATCTCCGTGTTCTGCGAGGTCGCGCTGAACGTCGCCCACGCGGCCGGCAGTCCGTTCACGGCGTCGCGCGTCGTGGGGCCGGCCTGAATACCCTGCTGGCCGAGGAAGCTCTGCGCGGCGGCGTCGACCGACTCGCCTTGACCGAGGCTGAGCTGCATGATGGCGTCTTCCTCCGGGCTGCCCGCGAAGACCGCCTGAGGCGTGTTCTGGGTCTTCCAGCCCGCCGGGAGCGTCATCCGAAACTCGAGGTCGGGGTGAAAGAAATCCGCGCCTCGGAAGTAGCCGTTTCTCGGATTTTCGCCAAAGACGAGACCGTCGATCATCTGCATATAGCGGTCCTGCCCGATCGTGCCTCCGCTGGCGCCGGTCTCGGACAGCGCACGCTGCATCCGCTCGCGTCGCTCGCCGGGGTCGGGGTGAGTGGACAACCAGTTCGGAATGCCACTGCCGCCGGCGGACGCGCTGACGCGCCCCAACATTTCGAAGACCTCGACCATTTGCATCGGGTCGTAACCCGCCCGGGTCATGTATCGAAAACCAAGATCATCCGACTGGCGCTCGTCGTCGCGGCCGAACTTGAGGAAAAGCAGGCCGAGGCCGGACCCGGCAACGTTCGCGTAGGGTGTGAACTCGGGCACGAAGACGGTGCCGGCCGCGAGGCCGAGCTGCGCGACCTGGGCCCGACTGATCTGTTCCGCCGAGTGGCGGGCGGTGACGTGCCCAATCTCGTGCCCTAGGACGCCAGCCAACTCGGCCTCGGAGTTGAAGTGGGCCAAGATACCACGCGTCACGAAGATGAAGCCGCCCGGCAAGGCGAAGGCGTTGACGACCACATCGTCTACGACCTTGAAGCTCCAGGGGAGATTCGGCTTCTCGGAGTTGGCGGCGAGCTCCTGGCCAATGCCGTTGACGTACTCCTGCAGGTCGGGATCGTCGTAGAGCCCCATGGTGGCTTCGACCTGTTGGGAGCCCTCGCGACCCATCTCGATCTCTTGGCTCTCACTGACCAGGATCAGCTGCCGCTCGCCGGTGGCTGGATTGACTGGACACCCGACGAGGGTAGCGGCGAAAAGCGGTATGAACAGTCTGACGGCTTTCATCCTCTGGATACCTCTCTTTGGGTCAGCGCGTGACCGTCAGCGCCCCAAGGTCACGTCCTTTCGGCCCGTGTAAGTCACGGGCATGACCAACTGCATCTCTCGCACTTCCAGCTCGCCGTCGGCCTCGGCCGTCGTTGCGGAGGCCAGCATGACCCCGCTGCCGGGATCCCAGACGTAGCGAGTCACGTAGCGGCCGGTATAACTGAACTCGACCTCGCCGGGGGCCGCCGCCGGCCGGCCACCACCGGCGGCCGTCATGATCCCTTCCGACACGATCACGCGCGCCGGTCGTCCGTTCCACGTCGTGTCCCCGGCGAAGGATGCGGTTCCGTCTTGACTGACCTCGACGGACATGGCCGTGTTGATGCTCACGGTGGTCTTGTGTGGCCACGGTTTCGTCGCGGCTTCGCCGTCGGGCGGGAGCGGGGGCAGGAACCCGGCGATCAATGCGCTGGCGTCGACCGCT
>JASFMO010000411.1:0-3700 GCA_050117535.1 Gemmatimonadales bacterium
CACAATCGGCTCGAAGGCGAACGACGCCGAAATCGCCCGGCTGACGGTTGACATCAAGACGGCCATCGAGAAGATGCGCGAGCAGGTCGAGAACGTGGAATGAAGAGCTTCGCCATTGCCATCTGTGCGCCCTCCGGCGTGGGAAAGACTACGGTCGCCCGAAGGTTGGTCGAGTCGAACGAAGAGTTGGTCTTCTCGGTCTCGGCAACGACGCGTCGGTCCCGGTCGGGCGAACGACCGGGTGTCGACTACCACTTCGTCAGTCGTGCGGCCTTCGAGTCGATGATCGCCGATGACGAGCTTCTGGAATGGGCGGAGGTGCACGGGGATCTGTACGGAACGCCGCGTGCGAATCTCGAGGCGGCGGAGAAGGCGGGAAGACTGCTGATTCTCGACATCGACGTGCAGGGCGCACGGCAACTCCGAGAGACCCGGCCGGACTCGACGACCATCTTTCTTCTCCCACCTTCGTTCGAGGCTTTGATGCTGCGATTGCAAGGCCGCGGCAGTGAGGGTGCGGAGCGGCTTCGGCGACGTCTGGAGACGGCGAAAGCGGAGCTGCGCAGCGTCGATGCGTTCCAGTATGTGGTCGTGAACGACAGGTTGGATGACACGGTGCGAGAGATCGAGGCGATCATCACGGCGGAGGGTCGACGCCTGGAACGGCGGGCCGCGGAGGCCGCGGTGTTGACGCGCGAACTGCTCGCCGGGCTGGAGGGTTGGAACGCCTGAACGGCCCTTCCCACGGGCTGACGGATCGAATAGTTTTGGGATCTCCTAGACAAGGGTGATTTATGACGCATTTAAGAAGAATGAAGGTGTTCACGCCGTTGGAAGTCGCCGAGACAGCGGGCGGTAACAAGTACCTTGGCGTGCTGGTGGCGGCGCGGTACGCGCGCGAGCTCAATGCTCTGCCGCTGGGCACCTCTCCTTACGGGCCGGAAAAGCTGACCACCCAGGCTCTGGAGGAGCTCATCTCCGGGAACCTCGAGTTTCGTCTAGTCAAGCGACGCCGCCAGGCGTCGTGATGCCGCTCCCATGCGCCCGTTCGAAGGCAAGCGGGTGCTCCTCGGCGTAGCCGGTGGCATAGCTGCGTACAAGACCGTTGAAGTAGCGCGGCGGCTGGTTCAAGCCGGCTGCGATGTTAAGGTCATCCTGAGCGAGGCAGGAGCGCGCTTCGTGGGGCCCGTGACGTTCGAGGCCGTTACGGGGAACCCGGCTCAGGAGTCGCTGTGGGAAGGCGCGCTGGCACACATCGAGCTCGGCCGCTGGGCGGATGCGATCGTCGTCGCCCCGGCCACGGCCGATATCATGGCCAAGCTGGCCTCCGGCATCGCCGACGATCTCCTCTCGACCACTCTGCTGGCCGCGCCACAGCGCGCTTTGCTCGTCCCCGCGATGAACAGCCGCATGTACGAGCACCCGGCCACGAAACGCAATCTGACGGTGTTGCGCGGAGACGGACACGTCATCCTCGGCCCGGCGTACGGCGAACTGGCGGAGGGCGAGGAGGGGATGGGCCGAATGGTCGAGCCCGAGGCGATCGTCGCACACTTGGGGCGGCGGCTGGAAGCGGAGAGTCGCTGGCACGGTCGGCGGGTGGTGATCACGGCCGGTCCGACTTGGGAGCCGGTCGACGCGGTGCGCTTCCTCGGCAACCGCTCCTCCGGCCGGATGGGCTTCGCCATCGCCGCCGCGGCCTGGCGCCGTAGAGCGAATGTGACGGTGATCAGCGGGCCGACCGAATTCGAGCCTCCTGTCGAGCTGGATGATGTGCGCCGCGTCGAGACGGCGGAGGAGATGGCGGAGACGCTGCGAGCGACGATCGGGGATGCTTCGGCATTGTTCATGGTCGCCGCGGTGGCGGACTTCCGGCCGTCGGCTCGAGAGAGCGGCAAGATCCGACGCGCTAGCGGTATGGCGGCGATCCCGGTCGAACCGTGCCCGGACCTGTTGGCGTCGGTAGGGGCGCTCGCGCCGGCCGAATGTGTCAAGGTAGCGTTCGCCGTGGAGTTGGGTGAGGGTGCAGAAGAATCAGCACGTGGCAAGCTAGAGACGAAGAAGGCGCATCTGATCGTCCTCAACGATCCTACCGAGCCCGGTGCCGGATTCGGGGTCGAGACGAACAGGGTCAGAATCATCGATAGAACGGGAAGCGTGGAGAAGCTGCCGCTGTTGCTGAAGACCGAGGTGGCGGACGAGATCCTCGATCGTGCCGAGCGGTTGTTGTCGGATGACTGAGAACCGGAGTCCACGGGACCTACTGCGCCGCTACCTGAGGCAGCAATCCGAGCTGGGGCGGTCCGAGTTGTATCTGGAGGCCTGTACGAAAGAGCAAGTGTTCGAACGCTTGCGCGATGTCGCGCTGCCGGGGATCTCGACGCCGAGCGCGGCAACGACAGGAGGGCGGGGTTCCAACCCAGCCGGGGCGCCACCCCCTCGAGTCCTAGAGGCTGATGCCTTCGGTGCGCTGCGCACCGAAGCGCTCGCTTGCACGCGTTGTCGACTCTCCGATAGTCGCAAGACGGTCGTGTTCGGCGAGGGAGATTCTTCGGCCGATCTGTTGGTGGTGGGCGAAGCGCCGGGCGTGGAAGAGGATCGGACGGGGCGACCGTTCGTGGGCCCGGCAGGCCAGTTGCTGGATAAGATGTTGGCGGCGATAGGGTTCCGGCGCGAAGAGGTGTACATCTGCAACGTGCTCAAGTGCCGGCCACCGAGCAATCGGGATCCTCTGGGAGATGAAGTTGCGAGCTGTCGGCCTTATCTTCGTAGACAGGTCGAGTTGATCAAACCGAAAGCGATCTGTGCCTTCGGGCGCTTCGCCGCACAGACGCTGCTGACCAGCGAGGCGTCGCTGGGCCGGCTGCGCGGCGGGACGCACGACTTCATGGGGATTCCGGTAGTGGTGACTTACCACCCCGCGGCGCTGCTGCGGAACACGCAGTGGAAGCGGCCGGCCTGGGAAGATTTGCAGTTGCTGCGTCGCGTCTACGACGAGGCGGGCGGCCGACCGCCGGGAGGCGAAGGTGCCTGACTGGACGCCGAGCGGCGAACCAAGCTCACGCGGCGGTGTGCGGACTGATGCGTTCGCGGATCGACAGGCTCCGTGGTCGCCGGAGGCTGAGATCTCGGTACTGGGTGGCATGTTGATCGATGCTGACGCCGTAGCGAAGGCCATGCAGTCGGTCGATGACAGCATGTTTTACCGCGAAGCGAATCGGCGCCTCTACCGGGCGATGCGGCGGCTGTTCGAGCGCGGCGAAGCGATCGATCCGGTCACACTGACGGAAGAGATGCGTGGCACGGGCGAGCTGGATTCGGTGGGCGGTCCGGCGTATCTGGCGGAGTTGATGGAGGCGGTACCGACGGCCGCCAACATCGAGTACCACGCGAAGATCATCAAGGACAAGGCGCTCTTGCGTCGGTTGATCGAGGCATCGACGGAGACGATCCGCGAGGTCTACGAGTATGGCGGCGAGACGGTCGACGAAGCCATCGATCGCGCCGAGCAACGGATCTTCCAAATCTCGCAGGCCGGTCAGCGGAAGGGCTTCATTTGGATCAAGGAGATCCTTTGGCCGGCGTTCGAGCACATAGAGAAGTTGCAGCAGGCGGGTGGCGCCGTGACGGGCGTGCCCAGCGGATATCCCGACCTCGATCAGCTCACGTCGGGGTTTCAACGCTCCGATCTCATCGTCGT
>JASFMO010000412.1:0-3694 GCA_050117535.1 Gemmatimonadales bacterium
GTACACGCCATTCTCGACCCTTATTCAAGCGCCACAGCACCCGAGCCATGCGTCAGAGCACGATCGCTGAGGCAAGGCGCGATGCCGCGATGGGGAGCGCGGGCCGACTCGGGGGGACGAAGCGGGTCGGCCGCGGCCGCTTGACAGTCCTACGAAGCGCCGGATAGGTTGCGCCGATCAAGCGTTCGAACCCGTATAACTCGTTCCCCCGCTGCGATCGCGGCTGTGATAATGGCCGGAAATACCCTGTCGACAACCACCGGGCACGACGAAAAACTCGCGAATCTGCTCGACGTGGCCGCTGAAATATTCGCGGCCAAGGGCTACCATCACGCCTCTATCCGTGACCTGGCACGCCAGGCCGACGTTAGCTTGTCCGGGCTCTACTACTACTTCAGCAGCAAAGACGAGCTGCTTTTCATGATTCAGGAGCGCAGCCTTCGGCTCCTGCTGTCCGAGCTGGAACAACGTCTCGTGGGCGTCCGGGAACCCGAGGCCAGGCTTCGCTCTCTGATCCGCAATCACATCGAGTTCACTGCACGCCACCGGCCAGCCATGCGCGTGCTGAACCACGAGTACGATGCTCTGGAGGGCGACTTCCGGACAAAGATCGCGGCGCTGAGGCTTCGATACTCCAACGTCTGCACGGAAACGCTCCGCGACATCCGGCGATCCACCGGCAGCGGTGACGCGGTTCCCCTCAACATCGCCACCTCCGCCTTGCTCGGAATGATGAATTGGATCTACGCCTGGTATCTTCCCGAAACCAACGTCCCCGTGGAACGGCTGACCGAGCATATCTACCGCCTATTCCTGGGCGGCTTCGCCGGCCGAACCGATCCTTTCCTGGGGACAGCGTGAGCGGATCCTCCTCGCACCTCGATCTGCTAACACAGCTACTATCGGCGGTGGGTTCGTCGACCCCTCGACGGGGCGACCTTGACGGCCGAGAACCCGGCCCACCCCTGCGCACTCGCTCGAATCGCCGAGGTGAAGCCCGCCACGCACTCCAGACGTACGGTCAACCGGAGGACGCGTGGATCGAACTCCGCTGAGAATGAATCCGGGGCTTCACGTGTAGGATTGACGAGAGGCGGAGGGCAACAACTTCCGCCAAGACAACGCAGCGTCAATCAAGCGGTCACGTGGCGATCACGTAGATCATTCAACTATCATGAGGCGACCACGCGCGGCAACACTGGACGGCGAGGCAGCAGACCATGAACTCCTCCAGCATTCTCGGAGAGCTGACAAGACGACGGGTCCCCCAGATTCTCGGGATATATCTGGCGGCCGGCTGGGCCGTCCTCGAGTTCACGGACTTTCTGGTCCAACGTTACATCTTGTCCCCGCACCTGACCGATTTCGCCCTACTCGCCTGGGCCCTGCTGGTGCCCAGCGTATTGATGCTCGCCTACTTCCACGGCGCGCCCGGGCGCGACGAGTGGCGCACGGCCGAGAAACTCGGGCTCCCTCTCAACCTCGCGCTCGCCGCTGTCATCCTGTTCGCCACGTTCTCGAACAAAGACCTTGGAGCGGCGACCACGGCGGTCACCGTACGGGACGAAACTGGCAGCGAAGTCGAGAGGGTGGTTCCAAAGAGCGCCTTCCGCAAACGTCTCGCGCTCTTCTATTTCGCCAACGAGTCCGGGGATAGCGCGCTCGATTGGCTGCAGTACGGTATACCGATCGCGCTAGTGGACGACCTTCTCCAGGACATCTTCATCGATGTCCGTACGGGCCTCGATTTCAGCGAGCGTCTTGAACAGGCCGGTTATCCATTGGGCATCGGCTTGCCGCTCTCCTTGCAGCGCGAAATCGCAGACGACCTCCACGTCTCGCACTTCGTCTCGGGCACCGTGCGCGGAAGTCCCCCAAATCCCGAAGTCACCGTATCCCTGCACGACGTCGAGCGTGGTAAGCTCGTCGAGGAACGGATCTACACCGGCGACGACGTGTTCGAGCTCGTCGACCGCTTGTCGCTGCAGCTGAAACGCGACCTGGGGATTCCCGAGCAGCACATCGAGGAGAGCCGCGATCTGCCGGTCGCCGAGATGATGACAGCGTCGATCCCGGCCTTTCGCCATCTCGTCGACGGCTGGCGAGCGTTCCAGTCGGAGGAATGGCAGGGGGCGGCGGACGCACTGGCGGCCGCGGTCGAAGAAGACCCTGCCTTCGCGTTCGCCAACCTACTGCTGTTTCAGGCACGCCTGCTGCTCAACGACGTTGCCGGCGGAAGCGCCGCGATCGAGGCGGCCATGCAGCACGCCTACAAGCTCCCGGAACGCTTCCAGTTCCAGATGAAGGCCGGCTATTACCGCCTGGTCAGGCAGGACATCGAGCGAACCCGAGCCGTCGCCGGCATGTTCTCCGAGCTCTTCCCCGACGACAAGACGGCGCACCTGCTTTGGTTCCAGCTGCACATGGCGGCCGGAGAGCGAGTTGAAGCCATCGCCGCCGCTCAGCGGGTGCTCGAACTCGACCCGAGCGAATACGACTTGCTGCCAGCGATCGGCGCTCTGTACGAGGCCCAAGGGGACGTCGAGGAAGCCGAGCGCTACTACGAGCGCTACGCGGACGCGGCACCGAGTGACCCTCGAGCTTTCGACAATTTGGGCGACCTGAATCGACGGCAGGGCGATCACGACCGCGCCCGCCGGTACTACGAACGCGCGCTCGCCCTCGAGCCGGGCGATGTTCCGGTGTTGACGGACCTGGCGCGGAACGCCACCGCGATCGGCGACTTCGAGGCGGCGGAAACCCACCTGGCGGAGGCACTGGAAGCGACCACGACATCGTTCCAGCTCTGGCAAGCTCATGCCGCGTATCAGGCGTATTTCGCGCGCCGCGGTCAATGGAGCCGAGCCATCGAATCCATGCACCAATCGTGGGGCGCTCTAGCCCAAGCCCAGCCGCCGCTAACCGTCGTCCAGCAGAAGCTGGAGGACCTCGACAACTATGTGCGCGCCGGACGGGCCGGGGCGGCCCGTGCCACGCTCGACAGTCTGGCCGGGCAACTAACATCGCCCCTGGACTTGCTCTTGGCGCTGGGCGAATTAGGGGTCGCGATCGAGCTCGACGACACCGCCGCCATCGAGCGGGCCAGCGCCGGCATGGACACCTTGATCTCGACGCTCGGCCTGGAGTCTCTGAGGCCGCGGGCCCTCTACGGTCGCGGCTACCTGCTCGAACTGCGCGACGATTGCGATCAGGCGGTCATCGCCTACCGGCGCGCCCTCGAGCTCGCGCCCGCCAATGTGGCCATCAACTACGACATCGGCCGTTGCTACCGGCAACTCGAGCAGCTCGATTCCGCCCAACATTACCTCGACCGGGTGCTGGAGGTCGAACCTTTTGCACCCATGTCCAGTCTCGAGGCCGCCAAGGTATCCGCCGCTCGAGGCGACACGGCCGGGGCTCTGGAGCACCTCGATCGCGCACTCCGGGTCTGGGAGCGCGCGGACCCCGACTACGCGCCGGCGCGCGAGGCGAGAGAGCTACAGGCCAGCCTGCTTTCTCGCTCTTGAGGGGATCGACCTTAGGCTTCGGTCACGGCCGACCCATCGACGTTCGTGGGGGCTGAGATCCCAACCGGTGGCGCCGCCTCGCTAACCGAGCATATTTGGCAAGGCGCGGTTCAACACCCATACGGTAAAGTGCGAGCAAGAAGACCATCATGTCCCAAACTCTGATC
>JASFMO010000413.1:0-3656 GCA_050117535.1 Gemmatimonadales bacterium
TGAGAGGGGCTCACCTTCCGGATTCGGAGCGAAACCCATCAGTGCCCCGCCCGCCAGCGCGGCGCCGCTCGACTTGACGAAATCCCGCCGTTTGATGCCAGTCCGATCGCGGTCCGCCCGATTCTTCTTCATGACACGCCTCCTGGGTTGAGGCACCTTGAGCTTGGGGACACCGCACCGCCGCTGCGGCTAATCGCGCCTAGCGGGACTATGCCACTGTATGTTCTCCACTGTCAACGACTTCTGTCGTGCCGTTCGACGCCACGGAGGCTCCGGACGTTGATGGCTTTCCAGCGGAGACCGGGATGCGATTCGATGTTAGCCTGTAGATCCGGCTTATCGGTCACCAGCTCAGGCACGATCTCGCCGCGCTCGTTGAGCCGGTCGAGGAACTCGAGTTCGTTGGCCTCGAAGGGGAGAACGAGGGAGAGCCGATCCCTGCACTCAGCGACTATGCGATCCGTCCACGCCACCAGTTGCTCGCGCGCTGGCGCAACACCGAGGCGCAGCACCGGCAGAAGTTCCCGATCGACCTGGCGCGGGTCTGCTTTGACGTCGTCGAGGGATACGGTTCGCCAGTCGCGCCGGTTGACTCCGCCATAGACGAGAAAGGCTGTGCGTAGCCGTGACCGATCAAGGCCGCCGCGGATCAGCAGTTCGCGAGCGTCGAAGACATCGCGGCTGGCGTTGCGGCTGAATAGTGCCGCCAGCTTGCCCGCCGCAAGTTCGTGCAGGTCGAGCACGGGGACTTGCCTCGCCTGGAACGACGCCACTGGGCGAGAGTCCAGGGCCGCGTACGGCCAGAGCGGAGTGCGGAACATGAAGTTCACATCGAGCTCGAGCGTGCCCGGGCGGCCGGAGACGCCGGCATACGAAAGGCGCCACTTGCCACCCGCGTGATCGGAAGGGACGCGCCTAACTTGGATGCCGAGTCGACCGCAGACCGCGTCGATGGCCTGCTCCATCTTGGGGCGGTCGGAGCGCATCGTCTCGACATCGCTGGTGCCGACGTAGTTCAGGTCGACGTCGACCGACAGGCGGGGGACGTCGAACACGAACAGGTTCAACGCGGTTCCGCCCTTGAGCGCGATGCGCGGCTTGAGGAACGGATGGCCGCGCAGTGAATCGAGCAGCTCGAGGAGGCGGATGGCCTTCTCGAGGGTGTCACTTCCGAATCCGCTCCCCGCTGCCTCCCTAGCCAGTTCGGCCTCGGTCAACATCAGGCCTGCTCCCACCGCCGTTCGAGCACGCGCAGGGGCACCACCAGGTTCCAGTCGGCCATCAGCTTCCCGGGCTGGCGCGTGCTGTCGAGATAGCGGGGCTGGGCCGGCGCGTGTTGCCGGAGACGGCGGAGGTGATGCTCCTCGACCATCAGCGTTTCACGGTGCTGTGCCAGAAAGAAGCCGACGCGGGCCACGGTGAGCGCGGAGCCCAGCTTGACGGCGTACTCGACCACGGCGTCGAGATCGAAGTACTCCACCATCTCGAGCGAACGCCAGACCTCCTCCCAACCGCCGGACTTGTTCGGTTCATCGAGGGCATCGACGAGCGTGCGCTCGAGCGTCGCGACGCGCACGACTCCGCCGGCGTGGCGCTTCTCGACGATGCCGCCACCCAGCTCGGGCAGGTTTCGGACGGCCGCCGGCGCCTGCACCGGCAGGAACTCGGCCCCACGGAACGACAGCGGCCGGGACCGCAGACGCGTCAGGTAGTGAAAGCGACGCCAGACGGAGTACGCCTTGGCATGGAATTGTAGCGCGGCGTGGTAGGCGACGGTGGCATCGTCCGTCAGCTTGGTGGTCAATAGGTAAGGGTCTACCATCGCGTGGTCGGGATCCACGCCGCGGGGGACGGTGGCGTAGAGGCCGCGCCGGATACGCAGCAGGTTGCCGCCGGCCACATGCTGCTTGAGGGAGCTCGCGCTCGTGTGCCGACTGCGCTTACCGTTCGATGTGTGAGCGGCGACGAACTCGTCGTAGCTGAAGACGGGGTGGGTCGCGAAGAAGTCAGTCGGTTTCATCTTGTTGGCTCGATTGCGCACGGACAAGTACAAACTATACCTAGGTCTGCGTCGCATAGTCTAGTTTGTGGCCATCGTGCGCAACAACAGGTATATATAATACCTTTGATTAAACATTAGAGCAACTCCCGTCGGTGTCTTCCTAGGTGAGTGTGACTCCGTCTCGAGAGCGGACGCAGTCACTTGAGGTGAAGCATTGGGGGCGACCGCCCAGACGTTGCGGATGTCGTCCGGGGGACCTTGACCCCAAGCCCTCGAGCTGGTGGACTCGGCACCGCCGCGGCTAATCGCGCGTAGCGAGACTATGCCACTGCGGATCCGCCAGCGTCAATGATTCCCTTCTGGGTGTTAGTCGTTCGCGCTGCTCTCGCCGGTTGGGGCAGCGTTGCCGTGCGCCCGCCGCACTCAGCGCGCCGGCGTCCACCGCGGCCAGTCGTGAAAGCTCGCGACTGAAGTGATCCGCGTTTGACTCGAGCCGCTGGAGTGCATGACATAGACTTCGTGGTAGCCGTCGCGGGCGCTGATGAACGCGATTCTTCCGCCGCCGGGCGACCAGTCGCAGTTACCATCGTAGGCTGGATTGTCTGTGAGCCTGCGCACGTCGGACCCATCGGCGTTCATCACGTAGATGTCGGCGTTCGCATCTTGAGGGAGCTTTGTGAACGCGATCTTCGTACCGTCTGGCGACCATGTGGGGCCGAAATCCTCGTCATCGCTGTTGGTGAGCCGGTTCAGGTTCGAGCCGTCCGGGTCCATGACATAGATCTGGTGCCGCGAGTCCCGATAGCTCGCGAACGCGATCTTCTTGCCATCGGGTGACCAGGTGGGCCAGCCATCCCAGGCGGCGTGCCAAGTAAGCCTTTGCGGTTCCCCTCCGGTGCTGTTGATGACGTAGATGTCCTTGTTGCCGCTCTCCTCCCCCACGAAGGCGATCATGCTCCCGTCCGGGGACCACGATCCCATGAGTTCCGATTCCGGCGAGTTGGTCAGCTTGAGCAGATTAGTGCCGGCGACGTCCATGACGTAGATGGCGTCGTCGCCGTCGCTGTCGCTCGTGAAGAGGATCTTGGTGCCGTCGGGCGACACCTGGGGGTAATGATTCTTCGCCGAGTGTGTCGTGATTTGCGTGACATTTGATCCATCGGGTTGCATGACATAAGCGCGGTAGTATGCCGGATCGCCTCTGACATAAGTGATGCGATCCAGCAACGCGGGGGCGCAGGTAATATGGAAGGTCTCGTGCGTCGTTCCCCCAACGGTGATGCTGATATCTCGCGGATTTGGGTCGAGCGCGGTGCAGTTCCTGGCTATGCCGGTCAGTTCGATGGTGTGACTACCTTTGGGCACGTTCGGAATCGTCAGGACCTCGTTGGCGTCGATGGCGCGGCTCTGTGCCCCATCCACCGTGATGGTGTAGCCGTCCGGATCGAGAGTGTCGCCGTCGGTCACGGTGGTCACCGCGAGAGACCCCGTCAACGCGGAACAGATGACGTTGTAGGTGACCTCTGCGGTCAGGCTCGTATCGACGTCGATGGCGCGCGGATTGTAGCCGCTGACCGAACAATTATCGGCGATATCGGTGAGTTCTAGGTAGTGACGTCCGACCACGATATTGGTGAAGTCTTCCGTGTCGTTG
>JASFMO010000414.1:0-3643 GCA_050117535.1 Gemmatimonadales bacterium
AGGATCCGCTCCGCGAGTTCACGCACCTCGTGTTGTATGATTATCCGCTGCCGCAGGAGGGTGGGATCTCGCCGATGGCGACGTGGATCGCCTACTACTTGAAGGAGCGTGGCTACCGGACCGTGCTCATCGGCAACCGCCAGTTCCTGGAAGCCGACCTCTATCGTCGGCTCGATTTGCAGGTGCTGCCGCTCGACAGGATCATCCGAAGGGGGGCTTGGAGCGACCTGAGGTTGACGCGTCTCTACCTGCAGCTTCGACGCCGCTTCGGCTCACAGGTCGTGTTCTACCCGATGATGATCAACTACGTGAAGATCGCAGCGGTCTTGCCTCAGCTCAGGCACTGGCGGATTGCCGGCTTCCTATACGGCAATGAAACCCTTCGACTACTCAGCAAGAGGCCGGCAACGCTGAAGCGTAACTTGCGCCGCTGCACGCACGTATTTGCCATCAGCCGCTATACGGCGGAATTGGTGTGGGAGCGATTCGGGCTGGCGAACGTCAGCGTGTTTTGGCCCGGCATTCGATACGAGGACTTCCAGAAGTACGACCCGGACTACCGGAGACAGCGCGGTTGGAGCGATCGGGAGGTCGTCTTGATGCTGTCGCGGTTGGCGGGGCGGAAAGGGCATCACACGGCGTTGGAGGCGATCAGCCGACTGCGCGCGCGTCGGCCTCGTGTGCTGCTGGCGATCGCGGGCTCCGGGCACATGCGCGACGAGCTCGAGGCCCGGACGCGCGAGCTTGGACTGGAAGGTAATGTCGAGTTCCTGGGCCGGGTCGAAGAGGGCGAGAAGGCGAGCCTGTACCACGCGGCGGATGTGTACTGCATGCCCAGCGAGGTGAATATCGAGAAGGCCGACGTCGAAGGATTCGGCATCACGTTTCTGGAGGCGGCCGCTTGCGGCACACTGGCGGTGGGAAGCCATACCGGCGGTATCCCCGATGCGCTTGACGATGGGAGGACCGGCTTGCTCATACCGCCCGGCGATCCGGTCGCGCTCGAGGAAGCGCTAGAGAGTGTTTTGTCCGAGCCGCGCCGATACGATGCGATGAGGGAGCGTGCCCGGCAGCGAGCCGAGTCCGAGTTCGATTGGCCGAAGCGCGTCGAGGCCATGGTGGATGTTCTCCGGGATGCGGTGACGAGCCATTGAGCCACTCGGTCCTCTTTCTCAGCACCAGCGACTTGTATGGCGGAGTCGAGAAGAATGTGCTCCTCCGGGCGCGCGAACTACAAGGCCGCGGGCATCGCGTCACCTTGGCGGTGAACTTCGACGAGGTCGAACGCCGGGCAAGAGAGCAAGGGCTGACCGACGTGCGCCGCGTGCGGCGCGGCGGTGACGTGGACGTGACCGCACTCTTCCGGTTTGTCCGACTTTTTCGGGCCGTCCATCCCGACGCTCTCTTCATCTCTCACAAGATGGATTTCTGGCTGGGCTCGCTCGCCGGACGCATCGCGGGCGTCCCGAACATCGTCCTGTACCTCGGTATCGAACGTCGATTCCGGCGCGGCCTCAAGTACAAGACGGTGTTCTCGCGGCTAGCCGACCGCATGGTCGTGAACAGCGAGTCGCTCCGCTCGAGGGTTCTCGAGAGCTCACCCTTCATTCCGCCGAACCGGATCG
The DNA here is from genome assembly GCA_050117535.1 of Gemmatimonadales bacterium. Lineage (GTDB taxonomy): Bacteria > Gemmatimonadota > Gemmatimonadetes > Palauibacterales > KS3-K002 > JASFMO01. The sequence continues at coordinate 1,626 of JASFMO010000414.1, forward strand.
TCGTGGTTCGGAACGGGTTTCCGGTTCCGGATGCGAGGGAACCCAGCGATGAGCTGCGCCGCCGTCTCGGGTTGCCGAAAGACGCGATCCTGATGGGCGCGGCGGGGCAGCTGGTCCCCCGGAAAGGGTTCGACCTCGCGCCGGAGTTTCTGTCCCGACTGGTCGATCGCTGGCCCGTGTATCTGGTGATCGCCGGGGAGGGGCAGGAACGGAGGGCCCTGGAGCAGGCCGGTCGTGCCGCGGGCTTGGCGGACAGGATGTTCCTTCTGGGGCATGTGGAGGACATGGCGGGGTTCTTTCGTGGCATCGATCTGTTCGTGCTGTTCAGCCGTTATGAGGGCATGGCCAACGTCTTGAACGAAGCCATGAGCTACGGCGTGCCGGTGATATCGACGCGGGTCAGCGGTTCCGAAGAGTTGCTACTCGACGGGGTACTGGGCCCGCTGGTCGATGTCGATGACGTCGGGGGTTTAGCGGAGGCCGGGGAACGTCTATTTCGGGCGGGACTGGCTCGATCCGAGCGTCTGGTCGAGCACATCCGGGGCAACTACTCCATCGAGCGAATGGTCGATGAAACCGAGGCTGTTCTGTTCTCCGGCGACTCGGGCCCGAAAGCCTTGAAGGCCGGCCCAGGTCCGACGTAGAAAGCACGGGGCCGAAACGTGCGGTGCCCGGGCCACCAGTGGTCGGAGCGGCAAGCTCACGGGTTCGAACCTCCGTCCATCCTATCGAGCTGCTGGAGCCCGCGGCGGGCCCGGGTCTCACCTGTCCTTTCATGCTGTTTCCAGGTTCGCCGGATGCCGGCAGCGACGTCCGGGTCCCGATAGGGGCGGTCGTGTTCCAAGTGAAGAAGAACAGCCCGGTGGCGGACGCTCTTCCCTCTCAGACCGAGGTTCTCGAGTCGTGCTCCCAGCTCGCGGTCCTGACCCCCGGATCCCATCTCGAGGTCGAAACCGTTGACCTCGAGCAGATGGCGCCGCCAGGTCGAGGCGTTGTTACCGTTCCATGAGGCGGTCGTCGGAGTGAGAGCATCGAGTACCGCGGCAATCGTAGGCGAGCGGATGACGCGCAGTCGGCGCCGGCCCGGCTTCCAACCGGCTTGGCGCAGCCAACGGGGATCCGTCACGCGCCCGCTGCGCACGTCTTCCACCGTTATCCGGTCGGTCAATCCCTGAGATAGGCGGACGCCGCCACCCGAGAGGAACCGTCCCGGCTCCGCCAGGCGAGCATGGGTCGCGACGAAATCGTCGCGCGGGATGCAGTCGCCGTCAGAGAAGATGAGATACTCCGCATCGGTGGCCAGCAACGCGCGATTCAGAATCTCGGTCTTGCGGAATCCGCGGTCCTCGTGCCAGACGTGTTGCAGATCAAGCTTGGTCTCCGACTGCAGTCTCTCGATCAATTCGCGCGTCTCGGGCCCCGAACCATCGTCGGCGATGATCAGCTGGAAGTCCTTCCGAGACTGGCGAGCGTAGCCCCACAGCACCCTCTCGAGGTGTGCCGGCTGGTTGTAGGTGGCGAGGATTACGGCCAAGTCGTCGCTCATAGTCTCGTGCACGTTAGCTGGACAAACTAACGTAACCGCCGAGCGGCGAGTCAAGGCTGGATCGCGCGGTCGCGGTCGAGGCCAAGCCGGCGATCGCCGCCGCGATCTTCTGAGGTCGTGTGGACGTAGAGGCCGTGAGGAGCCCCGTCACTCCTCCCTCAAAGCCTCCAGCGGGTCAACCGCCGTAGCGCGCCACACCGGCACCAGGGTCGCAGCGGCGGTAACCGCGACCATCACTCCGGCAGCTCCGGCCAGGTGCAGGGGGCTGAGCGGGCTGATACCGTACACCATGGACCCAGTCAAGGCGGAGGCGGCGAAAGAACCGAACAACCCCGCTCCCAGACCTGCCAGGAAGAGGAGGCCGGTGCGAGTCAGGAAGAGGTGGGCGACCCGGCTCTTCTCGGCCCCCAGCGTTATGCGTACTCCGATCTCGTGGGTGCGCTGCGATACCGAGTACGATACGACTCCGTAC
>JASFMO010000415.1:0-3598 GCA_050117535.1 Gemmatimonadales bacterium
GTACCAAACGGCGCGCGATGTAGAGCGGATCCTCACCGCCATCGAGCATCCGCGCCAGCCAGTAGAGCGCCGCATCGGGGTCCGATCCCCGCACCGACTTGTGAAGCGCCGAGATGAGGTTATAGTGCTCCTCGCCCGACTTGTCATACCTCGCATAGCGCCTCGGCAACGCCTCTGACGCGACCGCACGCGTTACATGTCCCTCGCGGCCGACCATCGAAGCAGCGATCTCCAACGCCGACAGGGCTCCTCGCGCGTCACCGTCGGCGGCATGAGCCAGCAAGTCGAGCGCATCATCGGCCACGCTTATTCCGAAGCGACCCAACCCGCGCTCCTCATCGGCGATCGCTCGCTCGCAGATAATACGAATGTCATCTTCGACCAGCGGGTCGAGGACGAGCACTCGCGATCGACTGAGCAACGCCGTGTTCACTTCGAAGCTCGGATTTTCGGTTGTCGCTCCGATCAGGATGACGGTACCGGCTTCGACGTGCGGTAGAAAGGCGTCCTGCTGCGCACGATTGAAGCGATGGATTTCGTCGCAGAACAGGATGGTTCTGCGCCCCGTAGCCCGAAGGCGCTCTTCCGCCTCGCGTATGATCTCTCTGACGCGCGGAACGCCTTCGGTGACCGCGCTGAAGGGCACGAACGTGGCGTTCGTTCTGTCGGCGATGATCCGCGCTAGGGTCGTCTTGCCGCTGCCCGGCGGCCCCCAGAATATCACCGACTGCAGCTCGTCACGCTCGATCATCTCGCGCAGAATACGCCCCGGACCGACGAGATGCTCCTGACCCAGAAACTCATCCAGGCTGCGGGGCCGCATCCGTGTGGCGAGCGGGGCGGCGGGTGAGCTCTCGTCCGCTATTCGTCCCTTCCGGGGAGGCTTGTCTTCGGAAAAGGGGAAGAGGTCCAGTTCCTCTTTCATCGCTCGACCGTCTCAGTCCGACTCTGCGGCATCCCTAGCCAGCTCGACGGCTGACCAGCGCCAGCAAAGACTCGCGCACGTTCAACTCGGGATCCTCGATCACCGCCTCGAGACAGCGCTCCAACAATCTTCCCACCTTGGGACCGGCACGCACGCCCAGCGCCGCCTGCACGTCGTTCCCATCGATCGCGAGATCACCCAGGGTCACCGGATCGCGTCGTCGCCTGACCCGAAGCACTTGCCACGCTATCTCGGCCAAGTCGCGATCAGAGATCCCGCGGTCCCACCCCGCCCGCTGACGAGCGATATGCAGGCGCAGCATGTCGAGCGCCCGGTTCGGCGTCACCTCGCTGAGCCAACGCCGAACCGCGACGAGGTCGGACGCACCCGGCAACGGTCGCTCGAGTCCCCGGGTCAACGCGCTCACGGTTCGGATCTCCGCGTTAGAGAAACGGAGACGCGTCATTAGCGCCTCGATCGTCGCAGCGGCGGGCGCGAGCAGCACCGCCAGTCGCAGCATCGCACGCCACGGTCGGAGGTAGTCGATGGCCCGCAGCGGCGGCGTCCATTCGCGGTCCGTAACGCCCGCCAGTTCCGGCGCGATCACCGCGAGGGCACCCGACTCTCGATACAGCGTGAGGCTCGCCGCGGCGTTGGGCGCACCCAAGACCTTCAACAACTCGTCCCTCACACGCTCGCCGGACAGCCGGGGCAACCGAGGCACGGCCTCCTGCAAAGCCTCCCATGTCGCGGCGTCGATCCGCAAGTCGTAGCGCCCCGCGAAACGGAGGCCCCGAAGCACGCGGAGGTAGTCTTCGGCGAATCGCTGGGCCGGCTCGCCGACGCACCGGAGCGTCCGGCGGCGCAAGTCCTCACGCCCCGCGTAGGGGTCCAAGTACTCCTCGCGCAGGGGGTGATAGGCGATCGCGTTGATCGTGAAATCGCGGCGCGCCAGGTCTTCTTCGATATGCTCCGCATATTCGACGACCGCGTGGCGACCGTCGGTCTCGATATCGCGGCGGAACGTCGTTACCTCGTAGACCGAACCATCCATTCCGCGCACCCCGACGGTGCCGAACTTAATGCCGATCGGATACGACGGACGAAAGAGCCTCCGCACCACCTCCGGTTGGGCGGCCGTGGCCAGGTCCCAGTCGGACCGACAGACCCCCAGCAGCGCGTCGCGCACGGCACCGCCGACCGCCCACGTCGTGTAGCCTTCGCGTTCCAGCCGTTCGGCTATCTGACGGACGGCTTCAGGAACTTCGAGCCGATCGAGATCTTCCACGTCAGCCGCAGAGGACGCTGCCCCCATTGACGTTAAGAACTTCACCCGTGATGTGACGCGCCAGTTTCGAGCACAGGAACAGGATCGGCCCCGCGATATCGTCGGCACTGCCGATGCGGCCCAACGGTATCTGAGCGATGACCTTCTCACGCTCGCCCGCCTGCAAAGCGGGAGCCGCCATGTCGGTGTCAACCCAACCCGGGGCGACCGCGTTGACCTGTATGTCGCGCGGCGCTAGCTCCACGGCCAAAGATTTCACGAAGGAGATGATCGCTCCCTTGCTGGCCGCGTAGTGGCTGTGGCCGGCTTCACCTCGCTGCCCCGCGGTGGAACTGACGATGATGATCTTCCCCCGATCGGCCATCCTCCGCGCCGCCTCGCGCACGGTGTAGAAGACCGAATCGAGGTTCGCCCGCATCATCTCTTCCCATTGCTCGTCGGACATATCGACTAGCGCCACGTACTCCGGAGGCCAGATGCCGGCGTTGGCGATGAAGATGTCGAGCCAACCAAATTCCCTGTCGCACTTCTCGAACAGGTTCGCCGCGCCTACCGGCGTACCCAGGTCGGACGCGACGGCCCAGGCGTTGCCACCCGCGCCCGTCAACTCCTCGAGGGTGGCTGAAGCCTCGTCTTCCCGGGAACGGTAGGATATCCCGACATCCGCCCCGGCATGGGACAAAAGGATCGCCGTGGCGCGCCCGATTCCGCGCGATCCTCCCGTCACAATGGCCTTCTTTCCCTTCAGATCGATCACCGGTTCTGACATCCTCCGTTCCCTGTCCTGGGTATCACAGCGGCAAGCGAGCGCCGCTTCACGTGTCTCGACCTAGCCGGGCTTGCGCCACCAGCCTGCGCAGGCGCCCAAGCAAGCCCCGTCGCGGTTTGACCGGTCCCACCGGAAGTGGTGGCTCGTCCATCAGGATGCGACTCGGGTTCGTCGACAGCAGAAGTCGCGCCTCGATGTCGAGACCGTTGGCGACGAGGTAGTCCCACACCGACCGCAAGGATGGAGATCGGTTCGCCCGGGCATGGTTGTCCGAGGCGATGAGATCAACATGACCATCGCCCAGTAGACGGTGAGCGACCGCCCGGATGGTCTCGCCGTATTCACCCAGGAGGCTGCCGCTGTTGAGCTGCAACAACGCGCCGGCTTCGCGCCATTCGCGCACCACGCTCAGCTCTCGGTCGTAGCCCCAGTACCTCTCCGGATGCGCGACGATCGGCACATGGCCGGCGGCGACGATGCCCGCCAATACAGCGGCCGACTGGTTTGGAATCGTGAACGCGAAGAACTCGACCAGCGCGAATCGACTCCCGGCCAACCGCAAGCCCGGGTCGCTGAGATCGGGATGCGGGACATCGAGCTGAATCTCGTACCCACG
>JASFMO010000416.1:0-3582 GCA_050117535.1 Gemmatimonadales bacterium
CTGGCTGGCCGATTCGAACTGAAAGCCAACCTCGGCGGCCATGCCCGGGCGTATATCGCTGACGCTCTCGGCCAGCCGCACCGTCACGGGAAAAGTCAAGCCGGGGCCCGTCGCCGCGACGCCGACCTCGGTGACGGTACCGGCAAAGGTCCGACCGGGTAGGGCGTCGAAGGCGACATCGACGTCATCCCCTTCGGCGATGCCCGTGATCAGGACGCCCGGGACGTCGACTTCGACCTCTAGGTTAGAGCCCGACGTCAGCAGCACGACGACCTGGCCCGTTGGCACGTTCTCGTTTACCTCGACGTTGACCGCGGCGACGGCACCGGCCACGGGGGCCCTGAGTCGGGTGTAGCTGAGCTGTAGGCGGGCCAGCTCCAACTCACGCTCGTAGGCGTTGACCGACGACGCGGCCGATTCCGACGCGGTGCGAGCCGCATCTAGCTCGCTGCGCGAGAGATTCGCGTTCTCGTACAGCTGCCGTGCCCGGGCGTAATCGGCGTTGGCGTTGCGAGCTTGGGCGCGCGCTTGGGCGAGGCCGGCCTCGGCCCGTTGGACCTGGAGGCGGTAGTCCTCGTCGTCCAGCTCGGCGAGTAGCTGGCCGGCTCTCACCGCGTCGCCGACCTCGACCGCCACGCGTCGCACCGAGCCCGGGACCCTAAAGCTGATTCGGGACTCGACGCCGGCGCGCGCGGTACCGGAGAACGAGCGGACCCGATTCCCTCCGGTCGAGTAGGCCACCTCGTAGCGCACCGGGCGGATGACGGGCTCCGTTTCCTCTTGGCCGCGACACGCCGGTAGCGTCGAGGCCAGGATCAGTCCGGCGATGACGGTTCTCAGGTGGTCTCGTTGCAGCATGGAGCGCGCTCCAGGATCGAGGTTTCGAGAGGCGGCGGGACGAGCCGCCCGCTGTCGATTGCCACATGAAGGTCGGAATGAGGGTCGAGATTAGGGCGAGCCCGACTCGACTGTCAAGGTTGCCGCCCTTAACTTCGACGGTTCTAACATCGCGCTCTGAGGCTCGGCGCCACTCGCAGGCTTCCCGCGGCCGAGCACGAAGATCAGTGGAGGTGGTGAGATGCCCCGACTCGCTATGCTGCTCGCCGGTACGCTGCTCCTGCTCCCGGGCTGGGCGGCTGGCCAGGGAGCCGACACGGTCACCATCGGCTTTCTGACCGATGGCCCCTACCAGCGGCAGGCCTACTTGGGCGAGCTGTTAAGAGACGAGATCCGAGATCTGCTATCGGGCGAGTTCGATGTACGCATGCCGGCAGCGGCGTATGTGCAGGCCAACTACACGATCGCCGGAATCGAAGCGGGGCTGGATAGTCTGCTTGAGATGCCAGATGTCGATCTGATCGTCACGTTCGGCGCCATCAGCTCGCACGTCGCCGCGCGCCGGCCGCAGCTGCGGAAACCGACGGTGGCCATGATCATCCTCAGTCCGGAACTGCAGGGCATCGAAGTAGCGGACGGTGGCGGCAGCGGGAAAGAGAACCTCAGCTTCATCGCCCTGGCCGAGGACTATGAGATCGGAGTCTTTCTCGAGATTGTACCGTTTACCCGGGTCGCGTTTCTCGTCAATGGTCCGTTGGCCGAGGCGGTACCCCAACTGGCGCAGAACCTGCGCGCCATGGGGCAGGCGAGTGGCCTCGATCCGGTCCTCATCCCCGTGGGTCTCAGCGTCGAACCGGTGCTCGCCGCGCTCGACGAAGCGAACGTCGAGGCTGTGTACCTGCTTCCGCAGTTCCAGCTGGCCGAAGCCGATTTCCGGAAACTGGTGCAGGGCCTGATCGATCGACGCCTACCCAGCTTCAGCTGGTTCGGCAGGCCGGAGGTCGTCGAAGGAATTCTCGCGGGGCAACGACCCGAGCGATTCCCGCAGCGAATCGCGCGCCGCGTGGCACTGAATATCCAGTCGATACTCCTGGGTACCGATGCGTCATCGCTGCCGGTCGGATTCGCGCCCCAATCGCGCCTGTTCATCAACATGGCTACGGCCCGGGCGATCGGCGTCTATCCACCCTGGAAGGTCGTGACCGAGGCCGAGCTCATAGCCGAGCAGCGGCGCTCCGTCGAGCAGCAGTGGACGCTGGAGACCGCCGTCCGCGAGGCCGTTGAGGCTAATCTCGATCTCGCGGCGGCGGAGCGCGCCGTCGCCGCCGGCGCCGCGGACGTCAAGACCGCCCGCGCCGACCTGTTGCCGCAAATCGACGTCGGACTGAGCTGGAGCATGATCGACAAGAGCCAGGCCGAGTCCGGCGTGAGCTTTCGGCCGGAGAGGCTCCTGACCGGACAGGCGACTCTGACGCAACTGATCTATGCCGACCCGGCGTGGGCCAACTACACGATCCAGAAATCGGTTCAAGAGTCGCGCGTTGAGGACCGCCAAACGGTGTGGCTCGACATCGCGTTCGAGGCGGCGGTCGCCTATCTAGATATACTGAAGGCGAAGACGATCGAACGGATCGAGCGCGAGAACCTGAGGATCACGCGCGAGAACCTCGAGTTCGCCGAGGTGCGGCGCTCGATCGGCACGGCCAGCCCAGGCGAGGTGTTTCGCTGGGAAAGTCAAATCGCCAACAACCGCCAGGCCGTTATCAACGCCATCGCCATTCGTAACCTGACTGAGATCGAGCTCAACCGGTTGTTGAACCGCCCGCTGGAAGAGCCCTTTGCGACCGAAGAAACCGAGCTGACGGATCCGTCGTTGCTCACCAGCCAGGCGCGGATCGCGCCTTATCTCGCCAACCAGTGGAGCTTCCGGGTCTTCCGCGGCTTCATGGCCCAGGAAGCGCTTGACGCGTCACCCGAGCTGAAAGCGCTCACCGCACTGGCGGCAGCGCAGCGGCGCGCGCTGAATGCGGCGGACCGCGCTTTCTACATCCCGACCCTGGCCCTGCAAGCCTCGCTGGACGATGTGTTCTCGACCGGCGGTGAGGGCACGGTCTTCCCGGGGTTCGAGGATCTCCGCTGGACCGTCGGTTTCTCTCTCCGCTACCCGCTGCTCACGGGCGGCGCGCGTTTCTCGGTGAAGAGCGAGGCGTCCGAAGAGCTGGCCCGGATCGAGACCGAGCGAGGCTCGGTGGCACAACGCGTCGAAGGCAGAGTTCGCTCGGCGGTCCATACCATGGGGGCAGCCCTGGCCAGCATCGATCTGTCGCGTGACGCGGCCGACGCGGCGCGCCGCAATTTCGAATTGGTGCAGGACTCGTACAGTCGTGGGGTCAGCTCGATCATCGAGCTGCTCGACGCCCAAAACAACGCCCTCGTTGCCGAGCTGCGGGCGTCGAACGCGGTCTATGATTTCTTGATCGAGTTGATGAGGGTCGAGCGCGCCGCGGGGCGTTTCGACTTCTTCGCCTCGCCGGAGAGCCGAGAAGCCTTCTTTGATCGACTCGATGCGTACTACGCGCGGAGCGATTTGCAGCCGGAGCGGCGGTGAGGCAGGTATCGCGCCTGTCGATCGAGTCGAAGCCTGCGCGACCGGCCGCCGCCCGAGCGTTGCCCCCCGCGTGGCCGCATCGCATAATGAAGTAGCCCCGACCGCTCAACAACGGTTGCGTGGGGGCCGGCAGTATG
>JASFMO010000417.1:0-3564 GCA_050117535.1 Gemmatimonadales bacterium
GCCTTCCTCGAGCGCGGCGACCGCGTCGGCTTGCTCCAACACCGCCTTCAGATCGCGCTCGGCTCGTTCGACCTCGTCGAGGCCGAGCAGCATGGGCGTGGTACCGATGCTGGTGTTCGCCTGGATGGTCAGCGTGTGGCTGACATCGGCCAGCCGCTTCGAGACCTGGCAGAGGCTGTAGTAGTCGGCCTTCGGACGACCCTGCCCGCCGTATTCCGCCGGGATGATGACGCGGAAGAAGCCCTGCTCTAAGGTCCAGTCGATATCCTCGCGCGGGATGTAGTGGAGCGCTTCGATGTAGCGCTCGAACGATGGCTCGTAGTCCCCTTCGACGAATCGCTGGCGGAACAGCGCCAGGTACTCCTCGTAGTGGGAACGAACGGTCTCATCCGCCCAAACCAGCTCCGGTATGTAGCGGGTCTCGTCGATGTCGAACGGCTCGAGCAAGAAGTCGCCGGACTTGTAGCCGCGTTCGCCCTGGATGATCTGCTTCTCGTAATCGAAGTCGGGCACGTGGGTGGCGATGGGCACGTCGGGATAGCCGTTCAAGTGGAAGGCGTAGGCGCCCAGCTCTATCCTGTCTGACGCGGCCTCGAGCTCCGGCTCGAGGTCGACCAGTCGTTCCTCGACCGTGTCGGCCCAGAGGCGCGCGGCCTCGACGTAGCGCTGCCCCGGAAGCGCGGCCTCGAGGCGGTCGTTCGCTCGCGCCAGCATCCGCGCCCATACGTAAAGCTGGGAGGCGACCTCGCCAACAATGTCGTGGACGACCTGGAGCGCCCCGGCACTGGGCCCGCGGTCGACGGCGGCATGCAGGGCGCCGGCCAGGGCCGCCTCGGCCCGCCGCAGTCGCTCGATTTCCGGTTCGAAGATCGGCCGCCGGGCAGTCGCTGTTAGGTTCGCATCGAGCGCCGCCGAGAGGGTGGCGAGCAGGTCGGGGCTCGACCGTGCGTCGAGCCGTTTCCCGATCTCGACGTTCAACTCGGCGTTCTCGCGGATGTAGTGCGGGAACACCGAGCTGTCCCGGTAGATCTTCGAGAAGATGTCTTCCTCCGAGAACGCCGACCCACCGATCACCTGGCCGGCCAGGTAGGTGAGGCTGGGCAGGTCCGGCCCGAAGATATCGCTGACCGCCACCTTGGCGACCGCCGCCTCGATTCCGTCCGGGTCATCCCAGGCCGCGTCGCGCAGTAGGGTTTCGATGGCGAGTCGCGCCGCCTCGATGCGACCGCAGTAGGCGCGGACCGCTCCGAACTTGCCGATCGCATCGCGGCCGTCGATGTCCTGGAACATGTCGGGAAACTGAATCCGGCTCAGCGCGTGCTGCACCGTCCGCTCGACGCAGATCGTGCCGGCGCCCAGCGCGATGGCGGCGGCGTCGCGCGCCCGCAGGCCGAACAGGAAGGTCTCGTCGTTGGCCTCCCAGGCGCTTTCCCACTCGGGTCGCGCCGCGTCGAGCGTGATTTCCCCGACCCGGGCTCCGGTCAAGCCGATGGCCGGGGTCTCTTCGATTTGCACGCGGCGGTCGTTCCTGTGGAACAGGGCCAGTCGGTTGTCGCCCCGCGCGACGAAACAGTCCGCCATCGCCTGCAGCGTGAAGGGCAGGCGCGCGTTCCAGCCGGTGGCGATCAGCTCGGCGTGGGCCTCCAGGGCGATCGCCGCGAAACGCTCGGCGTTGCGTAGCGGTTCTAACAGCGTGTCGTGCGCGCCGGCGCGAGCCAGCGCCGCGACGGCGGCGGCGTGGCTGGCGACGATGGCGGCCAGCGACGCATCGACGCGCGCCAGTTCGGTGAGGATGTCCGAGCGCGACAAGCGGGGAAGCTCGTCGTAAGCGGGGACGGGGACCCCGCCGCCAACGGCTCGCGCGACGCTCTTGAGGAATTCGGCTTCGTCGGCCTCCAGATTCTCACCGTGCTCCAAGCGGCGGAGCGCCGCGCGATCGAAGGTCTGGGCGATGCGGGTGCGGAACGCCTCCAGAGCTAAAGCGTGCCCAGGTGCCTCCTCGTCGGGCGGGAGCGAGTCGGCGGTTTGTGATGCGTACCCTCGGGCCTGGTCGCAGGCTTCGGCGACGTGATCGATGCAGGCGCGCAGGCCCTCCAGGTGGTGGTCGCAGATCTGGCGCGCATCGGCCTCGGCGGCGAAGAACCGCCCGGCCGCGGCGTGGTCTCGCGCGCGGGCGGCCAACTGCTCGAGGTCACGTTGCACCTGGTGGAAGGAGATATCGGCCTGGGCCAGCCCGTGGTCGGTCAGCCAGGCGTTGATGGGCGCGGCCAGCGCCGCCGCGGCCGCCTCCACGGCCAGGTCAGCGAAGTAATCGACGGCCTCGCGATACCAGGCGAACTGGCCCGGCTCGAGCACACGCGGTCCGTTCCACACGTGCTCGCTTAGCTCGGCGGCATTCGCCTTCGCCAAGTGGATGGCTTGCTGAGCTGTCGCCAGGGCGTCGCGCAATTCCGCAGACGCCGCCGGTACCCCATCACCGCCCCACTTGTCGCGGAGCGTCGCCCGCCAGAAATCGGGCTCGATCTCGCGCTCAGGCTGAATCTGCCGCTCGGCGAGGAGGCGTCGCAGCGCCTCGTCGGCGGGGGTGTAGACCTCGTAGACCAGACGGTGTTGGCCAAAGCGGGTCCAGTCGACGTGCTGCGGTTCCAGGCGCCAGCAGGTCTCGCACTTCACGCAGTTCTCGAAGTTCACCGCGACCGATGCGTGCTGCGTCCGGTCGACGTTGATCTGGTAGACCGCGGCGGGGCACGCGCTCCACAAGTTGGAGGCGACGGGGTCCGCCAACTTGCCCGGCTTCTCCGGCGGGAAGAAGACCTTGATGTGCGCTCCCGGCTCGCCCTCGTAGCTGATCTCACCCAACTTGGCGTCGTGCGACTGAGATGCGGCGTGCGGCGCAGCCGCGAGGTCCCGGTACGCGCGGGCGCCCGCGAGCCAACGGCCATAGGCAGTTCCGCTCAGCTCGCCCGGCGCCGCCTCGCTCGAGCGTTGCCGGAGGCGCGTCGCGGCGAAGCCGATCGCGCCGAGTACGGTTCCCGCAATTTCCCATAGTGACAGACGGCGGAGGACGAGGCCGACGCAGCGGTCCAGCTTCTGTCGCAGCGGCCGACCGTCGTTCGCGTACAAGACGCCCGCCGCTCGGGCGAGCGCCGCGTGGTAGCGGGCGGCCAACCAGCGCTTGAACCACGGAAGCTTGCCCGTCGCCTCGTCTTTCACCCAGAAGCTGAAGCGAAGCTCGCCGGTGCCCCGTCCCCAAGCGAAGGGCAACAGCGCCAGCAGCGTGTTGGGAATCGAGAGCAGCAACGCCAGCGGCGCGTGCTTCAGCGCGAAGCGCCTCAGCCCCAGCGCCTTCGCCCCGACTTTTAGGTCGCCCAGTGTGGACGACCATTCGCCCTTCAACGTCAGGCCGACGGCACGGATGGCCTCGCTCCATTTGCGGGGGAGCTTCAGCTCGGGGCGCGTCATTGTGTACAGCGATCCGTTCAACAGGTCGATCTGACGACCGAACAGCGCTTCGCTGCCCTCGATGAACGCCGGCCAATCGCGCAGGAACTCGACGTCCTGGTA
>JASFMO010000418.1:0-3558 GCA_050117535.1 Gemmatimonadales bacterium
GCCGAGCGGCGCGTGGAGGGACTGGACTCGCTGTTGCTCACTGGGCCGCCCGGTCAACGGGAGGAGTACAATCTGGCCCTAGCTTCTCTCTTCGACGGGTTGGGCATGCCGGGTCGAGCGTTGGCGGCGGTTCGCCGGAGATCCTACGACTGGGACGCCGCCTACTTCGTCGCCACCTACCTTCGACAGGAGGGTCGCCTCGCCGAGCTCACCGGTGACCGCGACGGTGCCATCGCCGCTTACTCGCACTACCTGAAGCTGCGCGCGCATCCCGAACCCCAGCTGGCCGCCCAACGCGACTCGGTTCAAGCCGTGCTCGATAGGCTCACGCGCGAAAGATAGAGACGGGCCTCAGTCGAAGACCACGCCTTGGATAACGGCTCGAGCGGGGTGAGCGCCGCGTGTCCTGCCGACACGGAACGGCGGGTCGCCCTCACACACCGAACTGTGATCTAGACGCAATCACCACACAAAAACACGGCACTGGAGCCTACCGGGCGAAGAAAACCGCGGCACCAAGCGTGCAGTGTTGGCCCGCGTTCAACCGGCGCAGGCGCTCACTGACCAGAGGGCAAAAGGAAATGAAAAAGCTGAACGCGCTAGCACTCGTCGGCGCCACGGTCGCACTGGGCTGCGGAACGTATCCCGTGGCCGCGACCATCGTGGCTCAACCGGGTCGGGCCGTCACGGCCGAAACCTCGAAGTTCAGCCCATTCTGGCTTTCGCCATTGCCAATCGAGACTTCAGGCGAACTGCTCGACGACCTTCTCAAACAATGTGGCGGCACAGGTCTGACGGGTGTCACCATCACAACATCGATAGCCTGGGCGGTCATCGGCCAAGTCGAGAAGATGAGAGCCTCGGCTTACTGCGTCGAACCGAGCCAGCCCGGCACTGGCGACGATGCCTCCTTACCCTCCGAGTTGAGCCTCGTGGGCCAGGGTGGACTCGCGCTGACGGCGCCGTGACGCTCGTCCGGGAGAGAGATCGACGCAAAGACTGTCCGGCGATTACCAACCGCACACCGAGGCAGACGGCGGGCGATTCGCCATCCGGATCGACTTGCCTGTCTGAGTCAAAGCGCAGCCGAGACGGATAATCTGGCTAGGCGGGCCGCATCGTCCCTATGTTTTCAAGTTGGCTACACAGGGATCTGGCTCGGGGCACTATCCCACGCGCTCAGATTGGCTGCAGCCATATTGCCGCACGCTCTTTCGGTTCTCCGGTACCGGTGGTAGAGATGGATGTGGAGGTCAGCATGAAGAGAGTGATTCTCGCAGGTCTGCTCGGGAGCGTCGTCTTCGCTGTCTGGTTCGTGATCGTCGATGGCCTTCTCGGCTTCAATCGCGCGATCGAGATGGGCCGACTTGCCGATGAGCGTGCTGTCTACGCCTTTCTGGTCGAGCATGTGACCGAACCGGGGCGGTACGTGGTCAACCCCGAGGTCTCACCGGATCGCGCTTTCCCAGGAGACGATCCTGTGTTCGCCGTGCAGTTCAGCGGCCTCGGGCACGCGGACGCGGGCCAGGAAATGCTCGTCGGCCTGGTGGTCATGCTTCTGACCCCTTTCTTGGGAGCCTGGCTGCTCTCCAATGCCTCGACTCTTGTCCTGTCGCGATACGGCTCGCGCCTCCTGTTCTTCTCGCTCGTTGGTCTGGTGTTCGCGTTGTTTCTCATCATGACGCGATTCGGCCTGGCGCGTTATCCCCTAGGTGATGCCCTCGCCTTGTCCGTCCACGACCTCGCGGCGTGGATCGCTGCAGGATTGGTCGTCGCTTGGTTCGTCAGACCCACAGCGGCGGAGGGCACAGCGAGACCGGGCTAACCCGCGCCCGTCGCCGACGAGCCGTTGTGTGAACGCCCTTAGGGCGCCGCCAGGCGCCCTAACACTGAACACCGCGCCGCGAGGCGCGGAGTGAACGCCGTTAGGGCGCCGCCCAAGCGCCCTAACACTGAACTCCGCGCCACGAGGCGCGGAGTGAAGAACCACCGACCTCACGCTTATCGAGCAAGCGCGCCGGTGCACAAACCTAGCTTGGGGAAATGGGCCTGGGTGGACTCGAACCACCGACCTCACGCTTATCAGGCGTGCGCTCTAACCACCTGAGCTACAGGCCCCTAGCCGGCGTGGTGCTATCAATATATCGGCCACCACCCGATCGGCCACCCCCAAAACGGGGCGGTCGCTTCACCAGCCGAGACGCTGAACCAGAACGCGGGTTTCCTGCGCCGACAAGTGCCGTAAGGGTCGCCCGGGATGGTCGGCCAGCGACCAGACCGCCGCCGCCACCGCTGCTGCCGAAGCGCGCAGCGCGTCCAGATCCACCTTGTCCAACGTGTCACCGGCGTTGTGATACCACAGTGGAGCATCGGGCGGCAGCGAGGTCTGCACGTAGATGGTCGGCACGCCGGCGAGCAGGAATGGTTGATGATCGCTGCCGGGACCCCCTCCGTGGTTCACCTGAGCCTCCAACCCCAGTCCCTCCAGCATCCCCGCCAGCCTGGCGAACAGCGAATCGGCCTCGGAATGGCCCGTGGCGCCGTAGGCCTCCGGCCGGCCAACCATGTCGAGGTTCATCATCGCGACCAACCTCGACATCTCGTCGCCATGCGCCTGAACGTAGCGCCGCGATCCCAGCAGCCCCAGCTCTTCCGCCGCGAATAGGACGACCCGCACGGTTCGGCGCGGCCGGACTGCGCCCGACGACAGCGCCTGAACCGCCGACAGAACCGTCAACACTCCCGTCCCGTTGTCGATCGCGCCATCGCCCAGATCCCACGAGTCGAGATGCGCGCCCAGCAGGAAGATCTCGTCCCGGACTGCTGCATCGCTCCCGCGCCATTCGCCCACCACGTTCAAGGACGTTCCGGGCTGCGTCTCGGCCTCGACGCGGATGGCGAGCGACAGCGGTCCCGCCGCGACCTGCCTCCGCAGCCACAGGCCGTCCTCCCGGGGCAGCGAGAGTATCGCGAGCGGCGCGGGCGGTTCCGCGGTGGGGGCCACACGCGCCTGTGGAAGTCGGCCCGGCTCGAACGAGATCCGGAGCAACGCCGCCGCTCCTCGCTCCACCGCCTTGGCGATCAACTCTGCTCCGACGACGCCGTCCGTCAGCAGCGCGGCGCCTTCCAGATCCGTGCTGATGGAATCCACCGTAACGGGGTTGCCGCGGCCGATGTCGATGACCGGTACCGAATCGGCGGTGAGGCCCGGAGTGTAGCCGTAGGCGGCGGCCGAGATCCGCCGCTGTCGAAGCAACGCCGGCGCCACGACTCGCAAACTGGCGGCTCCTCGCCGCCAGACGGGAATTCGCACCGGCTCGAACCACACCGAGTCCATGCCTAGGCGCCGCAGCCACTGCGCCGCCCACGCCTCCGAGCGCGTCCCTGCCGGCGTCCCCGACAGCCGCCCGCCGATGGTATCGATGAGGCCCATCGCCATGGCCTGCAAATCGGGCGACTCGAGCGCCCGTGTCACAACGGCGATGAGGGTGGAATCAGGCTCTTGCCTGTCCGGAAAAGGATAGGCCTGACCGGTGAGAACGGTCAGTCCTGCGAGGA
>JASFMO010000419.1:0-3552 GCA_050117535.1 Gemmatimonadales bacterium
TTGGAGGCGGGACTTTTCTACGCCAGCAACGGCGTCGAGCTGGAGGATGTGGTGATTACGCCGACGCGTCTCGAGGTGCACATCAAGCAGTATCGCAATCGCAAGTACACGACCTACTTCATAGGGACCGGAGGCAAGGTCCTCAAGGTGACAGGTGGCCGGGTGGCGGTCTACGAGTTGGACGGTCCAACGCAGTACGTGCGGGCCAGGATAATGGACTCCAACGGCGAGCTGGCCTGGACACAGCCCGTCTTCGTGGTGAGCGAATAAAGCGAAAGCGAGAGGTCATGTACCGGAGAGCCTGTAGCCTGATAGCCCTGGCGACGCTCGCGGCGTGCGCGCCCGAGGCGGGAAGGACTTCGATGCTGCCGATGAACTGGCAGCCCGTCGAGTCACTCAATCAGAACTTGCCGCAGAGCGTCCGCGTCTACGCGGGCCAGAACGACTCTCTGCCGCTGCGCGCTTGGTACGTTCGTATCGACGAGCCCGATCCGGCGATTACTACCCGTATCGTGGTGTCAGACGACACGACGGACAACCGCGAGACGGTGACGAGTTTCGCCAACGACCTCGGCGCCTGTGTGGTTGTCAACGGCGGCTACTTCACGATGAACGTGACCCCAGCGCTGGGCGTCGGTCTTCTGATCTCGGATTACGTGACCTGGAAGCCAGCGACACGTGCTGTGGACCGTGACACGCTGAGCTTTGAGATCGCCCGGGCGGCAATTGGGTTCACCGAAGAGGACCGGATCGTCTTCACGTATGCCACCTCGCGGGATGGTATTCACTATGCATGGGACGCACCGCCGCCGCACCGGCCCGGACAACCGGCGGCACCGATCGACTACGGGAACGCGCGCGAGTGGGTGATCCGCGATGCGATAGGTGCAGGGCCAGCGCTTGTGATGGATGGCGCGATTCACGTCACTTCTGATGAGGAAGTGTTCTTCGGCACGTCGATCCCGGAGGTGCACCCACGCACCGCCGCCGGTGTGAGCGCGGCCGGCGAGCTGCTCCTGATGGTTGTCGATGGCCGGCAGCCCGAGAGCCGAGGAGTCAGCCTGGAAGAGTTGGCCACGTTGATGTTGGAGGTGGGCGCCGTCACGGCCATCAACCTCGATGGCGGGGGTTCTTCGGCTTTGGTCGTGAATGATACGCTGTTGAATCGGCCCCAGGGCGACACGGTCCAGCGCGAAGTGATGTCGGCATTGGCCACCTTCTGCAACTAGACAGGGAAGGTCTATGATGGCCCATAATCGGGAAGCGGAGTCATCGGCCGCGGAAGAGAGCGCTGTGGGGAGCGAACGGGATGTGCGCCGCGATCGATCGACCGGCCGTCTCGTGTCGCTCGATGCCTTCCGGGGTGCGACCATCGCCGGGATGATTCTGGTCAACAACCCGGGCAGCTGGAGTTACGTCTATGCCCCGCTCCGCCATGCGGAATGGCATGGCTGGACGCCCACCGACCTGATCTTCCCCTTCTTTCTCTTCATCGTCGGTGTCGCCATGCCGATCTCGTTCGGCAGGCGCCTGCAGCGGGGTGATAGTCGGCGCGAGTTGATGAAGCACGTGGTGCGACGTAGCGCGATTCTGTTCGGGCTCGGATTGTTCATGCGGTTGTATCCGACGTTCAGCGACTGGGACACGCTACGGATCATGGGCGTGCTGCAGCGGATCGCGGTGGTCTATCTCATCGCATCTATCCTCTACCTAACGTTACAGCAGCGAGGGAGATGGACTGCCGTGGCCGTGCTGCTCCTCGGCTACTGGGCTTTGATGACGTTGGTTCCCGTTCCGGGTTCCGGCGCGGGGGACCTCTCGGCGGAGGGTAACCTGGGCGCATTCCTGGACCGTCTGATTCTTGGCCAGGATCATCTCTGGCAACAGAACCCTTGGGATCCCGAGGGGCTGTTGAGCAGCCTGCCGGCGGTGGCGACGACGCTACTGGGTATCTTCACCGGGGAATGGATCACGTCGGGGCGTAGTGCCCTGATAAAGGTCAGAGGGCTACTGCTAGCCGGAATCATCGGGATCGTTGTCGGTATGCTGTGGCACCAGCTGTTCCCGATCAACAAGAACCTCTGGACCAGCTCCTACGTGGTGTTCACGGCGGGAATGGCTCTCTTGATCTTCGGTCTGTTCTACTGGACCATCGACGTTCGCGGTTGGCGGACGTGGAGCAAGCCTTTCGTTGTCTACGGCATGAACGCGATCGCCGTATTCGTGGCGTCGGGCCTGATGACCAAGACTCTGGTGCGCTGGCGTATTCCCATCGAGGGCGGTGAGACGACCTCGGCGTACAGCTGGATCTACCAGAACGTGTTCGCTTCTTGGGCGGGGCCGTTGAACGGGTCGTTGGCGTTCGCCATCTCGTACATCCTCTTCTGGTTGGCGATCATCTGGATTCTCTACTGGCGCAAGATCTTCATCAAGATCTGATCGTAGGAGCGAGGAAATGAAACGGTTGGGCATCGCCCTGTCCCTCGTTGCGGTGAGCGTCGCGAATGCTCAGGCGCAGAAAGCAGCAGAGGATTCGGCATTCGCGTCGAACCTGCGGCTGTACGAGATCTGGGTTAATGAGCAGATGGACTATTACCATCAGCCTGGAGTCTCGATCGGGTTGATCCACGACCAGGACCTGATCTGGGCGAAAGGCTTCGGTCACCGAGACGTGGAGCGGCAAACCCCGGCGACCCCGGCTACGGTCTATCGCATCGCCTCGATCACGAAGACGTTCACGGCGACGGCGATCATGCAGCTGCGCGACGCGGGCAGACTGCAGCTGGACGATCCGGTGGCGAAGCATCTTAGCTGGTTCCGGTATCAGAACCGCTTTCCCGATGCTCCCGTCGTCACGGTTCGCCATCTGCTGACGCACACGTCGGGCTTGCCGCGCGAAGCCGATTTCCCGTACTGGAGCGACCCCAGTCGCTTTCCGACACGCGAGGAAATGATCGAAGCGCTGCACAGCCAGGAGAGCGTGTTCGAGCCGGAGACGCGCTATAAGTACTCAAATCTGGCGTTAGCGCTGGCCGGCGAGGTCGTCGCGGCGGTTTCGGGCGAACCCTACGCCGAGTATGTGCAACGATACATCCTCGACCCGCTGGGCATGAGCAGCACTTATGTGCGGACGGAGGACATCGATCGCGATCGCCTGGCAACGGGTTACGAGGTGATGCGTCCCGACGGAACGCAGCCGGTGGCTCCCGAGACGGACTCGAAAGGGTTGACCCCGGCCGCCAACATGTCGTCAACGGTGGAAGACCTGGCTCGGTACATCTCGCTCCAGTTTCGCAATGGCCTCGCAGGCGGAGCTCAGATTCTGAAAGGGAGCACGCTGAGGGAGATGCGGCGTGTACACTGGCTCGAGCCCGATTGGTCGAGCGGTCGCGGCCTCGGCTTCGGCCTCTGGCGTCAGGGGACGCGGACGCTGGTCGGACATGGCGGCTGGGTCGGTGGCTACCGAACGCAGATCGCCTTCGATCCCGAGGCTAAGATCGGCGTGGTCGTTCTGACGAACTCGGACGAGCGTGGCCCCGGCGCCTATGTGAG
>JASFMO010000420.1:0-3548 GCA_050117535.1 Gemmatimonadales bacterium
GGCCGGGATTTGTTCGCTGGATGGTGATCGGATTGTTGCTGTTTGCCGGGGCCAAAGCGATTACCAAAGGACTGGGGCTGCCTTTTATCGTGTAGCGCGTGCGAGGGACTATGGAAACGAATGGCGAATTCGAGTGTCCGGCGGCCGACGAAGAACAGCTGCTGTACGCCAACATCCTGCAGGTCGGGATGTACATCGGCCTGACGCTTCTGCTCGTGACCTTCGCCCTCTACACCTCGGGTATTCTGGCACCCGCCGTTCCGGTCGAGCAGCTGCCCGATTACTGGACGATGAATGTCCACGACTACTTAGAAGCCACAAACCGGGACCATCTGCACCATGAGCATCCCGTATCCGGCTGGTCCTGGCTCACGATGCTTGGAAAGGGTGACTACCTGAACTTCGTCGGGATCACGTTGCTCTCCGGCGTTACAATCGTTTGTTTCGTCGGGATCGTGCCCACCCTGTTAAGAAAGCAGGACACAGCCTACGTCGTCATGGCCCTGCTGGAAGTCGCCATCCTCGTGCTCGCGGCCAGCGGCATCTTGGCCGTCGGGCACTGATTCGAGACGCGGAGGCTGTCCGAAATGAGCCGTGATCACTCGGACTCGCCGCGATTCCTTCCATTGGCGCTCGACGTGCGGGGCAAACCCTGTCTCGTGGTGGGCGGAGGAAGCGTGGGGACGCGGAAAGCCACTACCCTCGCGAATGCCGGTGCCCAGGTGACCGTCGTCTCACCGGATGTGACGCCAGAGTTGGCCGAGTTGATCGATGCGGGGCGGGTTCGCTGGTTACGAGGCGCTTTCCAAGTAGAACATCTGTTTGACGCTTGGCTGGCCGTGGCCACCACCGACCATGACGCCCTGAACGCCGCCGTCGTCCAGGCCGCAATCCAGGGCGGCGTCCTCGCGTGTGATGCCTCATCCGCCGAACGCTCTCAGGTGATCTTTGGTGCGCTCTTGGAAGTCGAGAACGCGACCATCGCCGTATTCACCGACGGCCGCGACCCGGCACAAGCCCGCCGTACCCGCGATCGCGTTGCGGATTTGTTGGGCGAAGCGCCCCATCCTGAGGCGGAGGAGTAATCATTCGACGGAGCGGCCATGGGCGTGTCGCAATTGTCCCACCCTGAGGCGGTTACGCGAAGCCGTACTCGCAGACGGCGCCTAGAATCGGCCTTGAGAATGGCCTCAAAATTGCCACTTGCGCACAACGATTAGCCTTGCCATCTTAAATCGTGACAAAAATCTCGGTTCCCTGCCCCAATCGTGACTTTTTTCGCGCAACGCACGAATGCACCCATGTGGCACCCTGGCACCGGCCTGGAAATCGTGAAGAAGATCACAGGAGGCCCACCAACAACTGCAGGGAGGTTCTTTCCGGCCAGGGGAAGGCCCCTGCGAACGTGTAGCATCATTTCAGATGAGGTGTCCGACCACGTCCCACACGAGCAGGAGGAGCGGAAATGCCGAGTTACGTGATTGCGGACAAGTGTGATGGCTGCAAGGCGCTCGATAAGACCGCCTGCCAGTACATCTGTCCGAACGACCTCATGGTCCTGAACAAGGAGACCATGAAAGCCTTCAACCAGGATCCGCAGATGTGCTGGGAGTGTTACAGCTGCGTGAAGATCTGCCCCACGCAGGCGATCGAAGTGCGCGGATACGCGGACTTCATTCCGCTGGGCGCCAGCGTGACGGCGATGCGCAGCAGTGAGGATATCATGTGGACCCTGCAGTTCCGCAGCAAGGAGATCAAGCCCAAGCGATTCAAGTTCCCGATCCGCCGGGGCGTTGAGGAAGGCAAGGCCCAGCCGTTCGAGCACTATCCGACCGGCGACGATGACCTGAAGGGCCCGACGCTGATGTGTGAGCCGGCCGGCCTGAATACCGAGCGGGGTCCGGTCAAGATGGACAAGATCCCAACGCTTTAGTCGGAGATTCGTGACCTCTTCGGACGACGAACACCAGGGAGACTAGCAAAGATGCCGGATTTCGAGACCGTCACGGTTGACACCGACTTGCTGATCTGCGGCGGCGGGATGGCCGCCTGCGGCGCAGCAGTCGAAGCGTCCTACTGGGCGAAGAAGCACGGATTGAAGGTCACAGTGGTCGACAAGGCGGCCATGGACCGCTCGGGTGCGGTGGCCATGGGCCTCTCGGCCATCAACCAATACGTGGACCTGAACAGCGGCAATAACACGCTGAATGACTACGTCGACTACGTCCGCAACGACCTCATGGGCATCACGCGTGAGGACCTCGTGGCCAGCATCGCTCGGCACGTGGACTCGACGGTTCACCTGTTCGAGAAGTGGGGCCTACCGATCTGGAAGGACCAGGACGGAAACTACGTCCACGAAGGTCGCTGGCAGCTGATGATCAACGGTGAGTCGTACAAGGTCATCGTTGCTGAGGCGGCGAAGAACGCCCTGGCCGAGGGCGGCGGTGAGTACTTCGAGCGCGTCTTCATCACGCACCCGTTGGTCAATAACGGCAAGTGCGTGGGCGCCATCGGATTCAGCGTCAGAGAGAACAAGGTCTACGTGTTCAAAGCGAAGGCTACGCTGGTCGCCATGGGCGGCGCGGTGCACGTCTTCAAGCCGCGTTCGACGGGTGAGGGCTTCGGCCGCTCGTGGTACCCGCCGTTCAACTCCGGCGCCAGCGCTTTCTTCACGATCTATGGTGGCGCCGAGATGACCTGCCAGGAAGTGCGCTTTATCCCGGTAAGGTTCAAGGACGCCTACGGTCCGGTGGGTGCCTGGTTCCTGCTCTTCAAGTCGATCGCGACCAACGCCGAAGGCGGCAACTACATGCAGGACAACGCCGCCGAGCTGGACAAGTGGGAGCCCTACGGCAAGGTGAAGCCGCGTCCGGCCAACATCCGCAACTGGCTGATGATGCTGGATGTGATGGACGGCAAGAGCCCCATCTACATGCAGACCGCCGACGCGATCAAGCGGATCGCGGATACGGCGCCCGACGAGAAGGCCGCGAAGAAGAAGCTGAAGGAGCTCGAGGCCGAGGCTTGGGAGGACTTCCTCGACATGACGATCTCGCAGGCGATCCTCTGGGCCGCCACGAACGTCGAGCCGGAGAAGAAGCCGTCCGAGATCATGGCGTGTGATCCCTACTTCATCGGGTCGCACTCCGGTGCGTCGGGTGCTTGGGTCTCGGGTCCAGAAGACCTGCAGACCGCGGAGACCAAGGACGAGTACTTCTGGGGCTACCCGCACATGACGACCGTCAGTGGCATGTTTGCCGCCGGTGACGCTTCGGGTGCCTCGAGTCACAAGTTCTCGTCGGGCTCTCACGCCGAGGGTCGCATCGCGGCCAAGGCCGCGATCTCTTACATCGTCGACAACCCCGATGCGCCCGCAGTGGATCAAGGCGACATCGATGCGCTGAAGGCGGAGATCCTGAGGCCCCTAGACAACTTTACGGAACACAGTGGCAAGACCACGGATCCGGAAATCAACCCGAACTACATCCGTCCGACGCAGTTCATGTACCGTCTGCAGAAGATCATGGACGAGTACGCGGGTGGTG
>JASFMO010000421.1:0-3544 GCA_050117535.1 Gemmatimonadales bacterium
GTCCACAGCGAGGACCGAGTCGGGTCCGTAGCGCGATAGCCATTCCAGGGACTGGAACTCCCCGGGACCGCCGCCCCGCCGTCCTGCTCTATGAAGCAGGCTCCCATCCCTGCCGTAGAACAGGAGTTCGAAGGACCCGGCATTGGCGACCACGATCCTGCCATCCGGCAACCCGACCGCCCCGATGACGCGGTCGAGCAGGTGGTCTGGGTTTCCGGCGACGCTCCCGATGCTGAGCACTGGTTGGGAATCGACCTGCCATGGGGTCGTCCATGTTTCTCGCAGGTTCTCCACGATGCGGACGCCCGCACTGTCTCTCGCCGTGCTCGAGTCCTGCCGAGCGGCCGGTCTATGGCAACGGAGGGCTGCCCACGCCAGCAAAACCGTCACAGCCAACGCCAAGATCTTCGTCATGATCGCTCCCCGGCGCGTCTCGATGCCAGGCGCGACCGGATGTCGTCGGTGTCCATTCAGCCGCCGGTACCGCCCACGCCGATATCCGCGCGGAGCCGTTCGGCCTGGGATCGGATCGCCTTCCGGTCAGCCTCATCCAGCCGGTCCACGTTCTTCAGCGCCAACCCCATGCGACGGTTTCTGGCGAAGCGCCGGCGGTGCCGGATCATAAAATCCCAATAGAACGTATTGAAGGGACAGGCATCGTCGCCGGTGCGCGTTTTCGGGTCGTAGCGACAGGCCGCGCAGTAGTTCGACATCCGATTGATGTAGTTAGCGCTGCCCGCATACGGCTTCGTCCCGACGACCCCGCCGTCGGCGTGTTGCGACATGCCGATCACATTCGGCGCGGTGACCCAGTCCACCGCATCGACGTACATGGCGAGGAACCAGTCGTTGATCGCCGAGGGATGCACGCCGGCGATGAGGGCGAAGTTGCCGAGCACCATCAGGCGGGGAATGTGATGACCCCACGCGTCCGTCAACACTTCGCTCAGGCAGTGCTTCATGCAGTTCATCTCGGTTCCGCCCGTCCAGTAGAAATCAGGCAGCGCCCCGTGATGATCCAGCCCGTTGCGGCGCGGGTAGTCGGGTCCTTCGCGATAGTAAATGCCCCGGATGAACTCGCGCCAGCCGATGATCTGCCGCACGAATCCTTCGGTATCGTTCAGGGCAACGCGCCCTTCTTCGTAGACCGCGAGGGCGGCGTCGATGCACTCCCGAGGCCGGAGCAGCTTGAGATTGAGACTGCTCGAGAGCCGCGAGTGGAACAGCACCGGCTCGCCGGCCCACATCGCGTCTTCGTAGGTGCCGAAGTTCTGTAGGCGAACCTCCACGAAGTCGCGTAGGGCGCGGTGCGCCTCTCTTCGTGTGACGGGCCAGTGGAAGCCGTCCATCCGGCCCGGAGCGTCGGGCCAGGTGCGTTCGACTAACTGCATGACCTCGCGCGTCACGTCGTCGGGACGAGGACGGTAGGGCCTGGGCACGTCCGGCGCGCTCTTGAATGCCTGCCGATTCTGCTCGTCGAAGTTCCACTGCCCGCCCAGCGGCTTGCCGTCCTCGTCGATCAGCACGTTCAACGCGCGGCGCCGCTCGCGATAGAAGAACTCCATCACCAGCTCTTTGCGCCCGTCGGAGGCCCAGGCATCGAACTCCGCCAGCGGGCAGGTGAAGGATGCGTCCTCCACGATCTGCAGCGGGACGTCGTGCTGCTGGGCGGCCCTGCGGATTCGAGCCTCGACGCGGTGGTCGCCGGGCCGCACGACCTGCACGATCGCGGGCCCTAACGTCTCGATCGCCCGGCCCAGCTCCGAGCCGAGCGAGCCGGTGTTACCTCGGTCGTCGAGGCGCACGTAACGCACGCGGTAGCCTCTGTCAATCAGCTCCAGCGCGAAGTGGCGCATCGCCGAGAGGAAGAGCGTCGTGCGCTGCCGATGGCTGGGGACGTGCTCGGCCTCCTCGCGAACCTCGGCCATCAACACGGCGTCCCGCTTGCGGTCCAGCTCGGCCAGGGCCCCCATCTTCGCATCGAGTTGGTCGCCCAGCACGAACAGCAGCCTGCGGGCGCTGCGCATCCGGGCGTGCCGGGATAGCCCGGCGGACGGCGAGGCCACGTCAGGCCTCCTGATCGACGAGCCGGTCGCCCGGCTCGATATAGGCGTCCATGTCGTACTTACACTCCAAACCGCGTTCCTCGCGAATAGCGTGGATTGCCCCTCTCAAAGTACCGCGGCTGTGGCGGCCGTCCAGAAGCTGCGGAGGTGGAGGAGAGCGCCGGTCATTCACACTGGCTGCGCCGCGTCGTCATTCGCTGCACAACCGGCGCCATCTGCTGCAAGGGAGTTGGCCCCAACGCGACGGCGTGGTAATTGGTGTAGGGTCGGCGGAGCCTGTGGACAGTGTCAACCCGCAGTT
The DNA here is from genome assembly GCA_050117535.1 of Gemmatimonadales bacterium. Taxonomy (GTDB): domain Bacteria; phylum Gemmatimonadota; class Gemmatimonadetes; order Palauibacterales; family KS3-K002; genus JASFMO01. The sequence goes on from JASFMO010000421.1 coordinate 2,368, forward strand.
ATCCGATCGATCTGGACGGATGTCTCCCACGAGGAACACGGCCACGGTGAGCCGTACCGCGTGGAGCTTCCTCATCGCTCACAGAAAGTCCGGCGGCGGGCATGGTCAGAAGACTCAACGTGCGAGTTGTCCTGGTGACCGTGGGAGTTGGCGCGGCACTGCTGCCCTCGATTCTTCACGTCCGCTTGACTTCGCACGCGGGCGTGTCGTCGGTGTTGCTGGCCGAGATCGCCGCGGTCAGTATCGTTGCCGCGGTTGTCGTGATCTCCCACCACCGATGCCCGCGAAAAGTCACCCTGTTGATGCCGTGGCTCGCGTGTGGAGCGTTGATGGGCGCCGGTCTCATCGGTCCCTTGCGGATCGGCCCGTACGTCGTGATCGCGGCCGTGTCCTTCGGGCTCCTCGGCATCATGCGCGGTGTTGGGGGCGTGCGGGGCGCAGTCACACGCACGGGCTGCCTCCTGGCCGCAGCGGTCGTGACCTTCGCGTGTCTGTGGCCGTTCACGCTTGGCCTGCATCGGCCCAGCGCACCGGCGCCGTACTTGTCGTTGAATCTGCGTGTGCACACGCTTCTGGCGGACATCCCTCTGCACGATGTCTGGGTCGCGGACCTGCCCGGCGGCGGGACTGGCAGGACCCTCGTGGACGTGCACGCGGCGATGGCCGGCGGGGTAACCGGGGACGAGACGGTTGCGTTGGCCGCCGCCGTTACTACCTACATGCTCGCGGCTCGCGTGCTGGGGTTGGCAAGTGAGGAGTGCTTTGACACTTTGTCCCCGGCGCGTCGACGACTCACGGAGGCCGACCGCGCGCGGTCCCTCTATCAGCTCGGGGAACACGGTTTCGTTTACTACTTCGAGCGGGAGGCGCTGCTCGAGATTCAGACGTGCACCGTCCGGGCCTATTATGCGTTCGCCCTCGCGCCGGGGGAGTCCGGATACACTCTGTATTGGGGGGTCTACGCGGATAGTGTCAGCTGGGTGACGCCCTACTATATGAGACTCATCGATCCTGTACGACGACTCGTCGTCTTCCCTTCCTTTCTCCAGCGTATCGAGATACGCTGGCGCGCCCGCTGGCGACCTGACCACGAGGCTTTGGACGCTTCGATTTCGGCCGGCTCCGACTTGGCGGCTCACGATGCGAGAGGGCGGTCATGGTAGTCCGATGGAGGCCA
>JASFMO010000422.1:0-3536 GCA_050117535.1 Gemmatimonadales bacterium
CGATACCGCTGCACGAGTTCCGCCACGTTCGGATCCCCCTCTTGCAGCTTCTTCACGATGAGATCCTTGATGATCTCGTCTTGCTCTAACTGCGCCTCCTGTTCGTCCAGGATGCCGAAGGTGGGGTCGATTCGCAGCCGTACCGCATACTCCCGCAATAGCTCTCTGCAAAAGCCGTGAATCGTGCCGATGGATGCGCGTTCCAGCTGCCACAGCAGTTCGTCGCGCCGCGGCGACCCCGCGATCTTCGCTCGCAGCTTGCGCTTCAGATCGTACGCGGCTTTCTCCGTGAAGGTGATGGCGGCCACCTGGCGCAGCTCGCAGGGCTTCCCGCACGCGGGAATCTCTGCGCTCGTGCTCTCGTCGATGCCAACCGGCAGCCCCAGCAACCAAGCGAGCTTTCCGACGACCGTGGTCGTCTTTCCGGTCCCGGCATTCGCTTCCAAGAGCGTGTGCCCCTCGGCCTGAATCGCGCGAGCTTGTTCGCCGGTCCAGTGGAACTCACTCATCGAAACGGCTTCCCCGCTCGTATCGCGCCCGCGTTCGGCAGACGTCGATTCCGGGATCCCACGACCGCCAACCGCAGGCGGCCGCGGCCTTCGCTTCGAACTTCCCGGCCCGGACTCGGCCCGGGATGCTGAGGGCATACTTGAGCGCCGACTCGAATCGCTCCTGGCTCCTGGCGACGCCGGCATGGTTGGGCATCCCCTTCTTGTCGCCCAGCGATCGATAGCGGCCGTAGGTGACCGGCAGACTTCGTGTCTCGGTCAGCGCCTCCATGTACAGGGGGATCTGCAAGGTGGAACCATCGGCGTAGCCTTTGGCCTTAGGGGTGCCACCGCTCTTGTAGTCGAGGATGTGGATGCCGGCGTTCTTGCCCTGACTCACCTCATCCACCCGGTCGATCTTCCCGCAGACGCGCATGGTCTGCTCCCGTCCGCACGTATCGACCCCCGAGATCTGCACACGTTCCTCACCGAACCCGAACTCGTACTCAAAATCGATCGGCCGCTCGCCTTTCCTCGCCATGTAAGGAAGCTCGCGTCGGACGTAATCCCTCACGTCTTCGTGGATGGACGCTTTCGTCACGGCCCACAGCGCCGGCATGCCCACGTACTCGCCGTCCCGGGCGGCCGCTTCCCGCTCGTCGAATACTCGGTCGCAGATCTCTTCGAACAAAGCTCCGGCAGTGGCGTCCAGCTCATCCGGATAATCGGGGCCCAGAGACCGATAGAAACGCTCGAGGATCTCGTGGGCCACGCTGCCTGAGATGAGGCGCGTGGACTCCTCCTCCGCCTCCTCCCGCTCGTCCAGGCGCAGGACACTCCCGACAAGAAAGAGGAATGGACAGGCTCCGTAGCTCTCCAGCTTGCTGGCCGACCAGCGGTACTCGTCCCCGAACAGGCTTTCCAGCCGCTCCAAGACCCATGGATCGCGCAGCTCGCCGTTCCAGGGTCCGAGCGACCCCGCCGCGCGGCCGTCCCCGACGGCGCGTTGCGTCTCGGCGTAAGCATTGAGCACCGCCTGCCGCAGCACGGTGGCACTCACCACCTCGATCTGCGACGCCGTCCCGTGGCCGCGCGACCGTGCCAGCGCCCGCGCGGCCTGCTGTTGATGTTGCGCAAGGCTCAGCGGCTCGTCCGGTAGAAACTTCGTACGCTCGATCGCATCGGAGTCCGCGTGCTCGGGAACCAACAACGACGGAAGGAGCGGCGTCCCCGTGAGATCGGCAGTCCGGTACGTGATGACGACGCTCGAGTTCTGCGTAACAGCCCGCCACAGCGCCCGCTCGCGCGATAGAACCGCTTCACGGTGCGAGAGTGGGAGCCCACGCTCCGCCAGCTGCTCGCGTTCCTCCTCCGAGAACAGTCCGCCAGGTGGCATCCTTCTGGGGAATTCACCATCGTTCGCGTGGATCAGGAAGACATGCTCGAACGGGAACAGCGCCGCTTCGTGCGCTTCGAGGATGCGGACGCCGTTCGACCGCGGCGTGCTCAGCGTGATCTCGTTCTGCTCCAGGAAGCGCCTCAGCCGCGCGTACCACTCGGCGGGATCGACGATCTCCGCACCCCGTGAGCCCTCCACGCGCGCCCAGTCGGATAGCAAACGGCGCATCGCCTCGATCCCTTGCTGGTCGAGTCGAACGATCTCGTAGTCGTAGCCGTCGAACCGGCAGGCACGCTCGCGGAAACCGAACAGACCCGGGCTCAACAGTCGCTGTGTCTCGCCGATCCACGCGACCAAAGTCCGCTCTTCGTGCAGACTGGCGACGGCGAGCCGGAGCGCGTCGAACGCCTCGCAGGCCCGGGCGATGCGTTTCGATGTGATTCCCTCGCGGTGGAGTCGGGCGCGACCGCTTCTCTCTTCCGCGTCTTTCTCCTGCTGTGCAACCTCGTCCTGCAGATGACACAGCGCTGCGGCCCACAGTTCGAGATTGTCGACGCGACGGTCCGCCGCTATGTAGTCGATGGGTCGGAGATCGACGCCGATATCGAAGTAGGCGCTCTCCAGCACGGCACGCAGCGGCCGATAGCGCCAACCCGTGGCCGCGCCCCGGAACAGCTGCAGAATCGCCTTGAGGGCCGGGACTTCCGACAAAGTCGTCCGGATCCGTGCCGTCGTCGGGATGCCGGCGGACCGCAACGCCTCGAAGGCGGGCCGCGTATCTTCGCGCCCGGTCCGGGCGACCACGGCGATGGCTTCAGGCTCGGAGCGCTCCTCGAGCAGCAGCCGCTTGATCTCGCACGCCACCCAATCCAATTCGCGTCGCGAGTCCGGGGCCGGCTTCACTGCAATCGCGCCCGGCGATTCGCCTTCCAGCCATTCCACGGGGCCGCCAAGCTCACCCTCCTCCGGCGCGCGTCCGTCCCACGCGGGCATGTAGAGCGTCACCCCGACATCGATCTGCAAGGCGAGCGCTTCGACCAGCCGCACGCGAGTGCGGAGAGACGTGAGCCCGTAGATGTGGAGCTTTCGAGCGCCACCCAAGGCCTCCGGCAAACCGCCGGCGGCGATCCGATCAGCCACGATCGCATGGATCTGGCGAGGGTCATAGGCCCCCTCTCGGGCGAGGGCCTCGAGGTATCCGCGGTAGACCGCCACCACCCACGCGTTCCGGCAACGGGCGAACTCATCGGCGCCCAGGCCATCCAGCCGTTCTTCCAGCCGATCCGGCGTCAGACCCTCCGGCAGCAGCTCACCGAACAACGCATCCAGCGCCTGGATGACACCCGCCCGTTCGGGCAACGCACCGCCAATCCCGCAGGCGTTGCCCTGCTCCCGCGCCAGCTGCCCGACCAGTGCCCGGCGGCGCAGCAATCCCACCCGGCGTTCACTGATTCCGAACAGCTCTGGGAGATCGGAGAAGAAAGCGAGCGGCGGGGCCAGCCAGCCCGCCAGTCCGCGGCGGCCGGCCTCCTTGTACAGGGCGTCGCGCTGGATTCGGTGGGTCAGCCACACGAAGGCATCATGCGAGCGCGGGCCCCTGGACTTCCCGACCTCGCCGAGCCAGTTGTCGGTCAACTCACGCCAGAGTC
>JASFMO010000423.1:0-3526 GCA_050117535.1 Gemmatimonadales bacterium
ACCGTTGGAGGGACAGTCGCCGTGGGTCGTCAACGCCGGAGTCATATATACGCACCCGCGCGGCAACACGGAGTTGGGGATGTACTTCAACGCGTTCGGCGACCGTGTGGCGGCGGCCGGTGGCTCCGGCATTCCGGACATCTACGAGCAGTCGCGGACGCAGTGGGATTTCACCTTCCGCCAGGCGTTGTTGGGCGGCAGCAGCCTGAAATTCAAGGCGACGGACGTATTCGCCTCAACGCATAAGTGGGAGCAGTCCGCTAACGGCATCACGCTTCTGCAGCGGGAGTTCAAACCGGGCACGACGTACTCCCTGGGTGTCGCGTTCGACATCTGATTCGCTCGGAATGACTCGAGCCTAAGAGTGGCGAAGCCGTTAAGGCCCTCGGAGGGGGGCAGCACAACAAGAGGGTTGTGGGGCGCTCTTCCCCTCCGGGGGCCCCGCTCAATTTGGATTTCACTCGTTTCGTTCACACCCCTTGAACCTGAGGAAGAGGGAAAGAGATGCTGAAAAAGCTACACCGCTCGCTTCTTGTGGCCGTCATGGTCGGGCTGGTCGGCGCCGTCGCCTGCAGCGATGACGACGATAACGGGACCGGGCCGGTCACGGACCCGCCGGGCGATATCACCGACCTCGCGGTCACGACCAATGAGGACGAGGTCACGTTGACGTGGACAGCGGCGACGGATGCCACGTCGCATCGCGCCGAGCTCGAGGACGGAGGGACGACGCTGACCGAGACGCTGTCCGGCACCGCCTCAACGTACACGTTCACCGGCCTGGCCGACGAGACCGAGTACACGGCGAGGGTCGTCGCGATCAACAGCGCCGGCACCAGCACGAGCAACGAGGAGACGATCACCGTCGACTTCGTGCGCAGCGGCTGTGCGGCGCCGGCCGATCAGCTCGACGTGACCAAGTCGTTGCGCCTCGAGAGCTCGATCCTCTGGGACAACGTCTCGGCTTCGTCAAGCAGCCCGGATGACAATTTCACTGACGCCTCCGACGACGGCTACAATCTGGCGGAGAACAAAGCGTTCTTCGAGACCAGCGGGTTCAACAATCTGGTGGCGAACCCGAACCTGCCCGCCGCCGCGTTCAACATCGGTACGCAGGCCACTCCGCCGAACTTTGCTCCGACCGCGATGCCCGCCGGGTATACGGCGTTCGACGCTTCGACGCTGAACGGCGGTGACGGGATCGTGATGCCGACGGACGGTCGCACGCTCGAGGCGACGACCTACGCCGGCGCCGTCGCGCCTGGCACGGCGGTTACCGACGCGTGGTATTATGGCTGGACCGTCTGGAGCACCAACGGCATCGACTCGCGGCCGGTCAACGGCAAGCCGCAAGTGGTCAAGACGGGCGTCATCAACGCGGACGAGACTTGGACCGCCGACAACATCTACGTGCTCGACGGGCCCGTATTCGCCGGGGTTGACGTGGGCATCGACGGGAATGCTCCGGGCGGTACTTCGGTCACGCTGACCATCGAGCCGGGCACGACGATCCTCGGCCTGCGCGAACCGAGCAACCAGGACGCGCGCGGCAGCTATCTGGTGATCAACCGCGGCTCGAAGATCATCGCCGACGCCACCGGCGGCGTCTCCCGGCGGCCGACCGAGGCGGAGGCGATCGTCTTCACCAGCGACGCGGCTCCGGGTAGCCGCGCCCGCGCCGACTGGGGCGGCCTGGTGATCAACGGCTTGGCACCCCTCAATACCGGTGACGAGGCGATCGGTGAGGGTGGCTCGGGCCTCTACGGCGGCACCGACCCACTGGACGACAGCGGCATCCTGCGCGGCGTTCGCGTCGAGTTCGCCGGCGACCGGGTCAGCGGCACCGACGAGTTGAACGGCATCGCCTTCCAGGGCGTCGGCGCCGGCACGACCGTCGACTACGTGCAGGTCCACTACAATGAGGACGACGGCACGGAGCCTTTCGGCGGTACGGTCAGCCAGACCCACATGGTCATGACGGGAATCGGCGACGACAGCTTCGACGGCACCGACGGCTATCAGGGCTTCATGCAGTATTTGATCGCCCAGCAGCGCGCCGATGGCGCCGACAACGGCTTCGAGATCAGCAACAACGGCGACGATCCCACCGCCAGCCCGAAGTCCTCGGCCGTGGTCGCGAATGCGACGATGGTCGGCTCTGGCTTCGGCACGGGCGAGATCCACGGGCTCGGCACCAGCGGCGACGTCGGTGTGCTGTTCCGTGAGGGCTCGCACTACCGTCTGTTCAACGTGATCGCCGTGGGCTTCGGCGACTCCGGCTTCGACGTCGAGGGCAACACGACCGCCCAGAACGCCGATTGCCGCATCGGGCGCTAAGTCCCCTGTCGGTGGGTCTGATTCAGGATCCGCCGAAGTAGTCTATAGCCTCGAGGCGGGCCCTCTTCTCTGGGGGTCCGCCTCGCTATTTTAGACTGTCGATGCCGAGCTATGGTCGCTCGTTGCCGGCGACCACGCTAATGAAAGGCAGACAAAACATCTGTACGCAGTTGGGGATGATCATGAGATCGAGAATCGGACCGGTTGCCGTCGTGGCCTTCTCGGGCCTGGTCACCTGCCTGGCCTTGGCTTGCGGCCGTGGTGACGATGCCCTCAGCCACTCGAAGGGCAGTCCCGAAGAACTGGTCGAGGCCGTGCTCGCCGCCCTGGAGGCCCGTGACCGCGCGGCGCTCGAAGCGCTGCTGGTCACCCGGGAAGAACACCGGGACTTGCTCTGGGATGAATTGCCGGAGCGGACCTACATGTCTTTCGAGGTCGCCCGGGAACTGAATGAGCGCAATACGCGAGACGGTCTGACGCAGGCGCTCGATCGCTATGGCGGCCAGGAGTTCGAGCTGATCGAGATCGAGTTCACCGATCCGCCCGAGGTCTACGAGACGTTCACCTGGCACTTCGGACCGCGAGTGCGGGTGCGCCGCGTGAGCGACGGTCGCGAGGGCGAATTGCCCATCCTCGATGTGGTGCTGGAGCGGAACGGTCGCTGGAAGTTGATGAACTTCGAGGAATAGCACGGCTTCGGACGTGCTGTGTCGCAGGTTGGCGGGGCGCCGGTTTCCTGCCAGAGAATCGCGGGGCCTCGAAACTGTTACATTGCCCGCCGGCCATCGTATCTTTATTGGTAACAATGGCTTAGGCTACCGAGGCTCCGGCGGGTTCGATGGGCGAGACTTGCCACCTATCCCGCTGCCGATTAAGGATTTATGTCCTACCTGCGATCGTGGTTCGCGGGTGGGGCCCCGACCTTTCGACGGTCCCCGCCGGGGTGACCGTCGGGCTCGTCGCGAGACGCCAAGGCGGGCGCTATTCAGCGTTTCCGCCGCCGGCTCAGCCAATAAGCGAAGGAGAACCGAGGCGGACGGGGGGGTGGACACGAGCTGAGACACCTCGCCCGGCGTGGCAGCGTTGTCGCCTCAGTTCTCAGGGAACTAGTCTGCTGTCGATCGAGGGTTGTCGGCCGTGTTCAAGGTCAAGAAGAGACACCGACCCAAGCCGCGGTATCCTTCCGAAT
>JASFMO010000424.1:0-3525 GCA_050117535.1 Gemmatimonadales bacterium
CGCCATGTGGCAGGTCATCGCTTCCTCGAAACCGCGTTCGATATTACAGCTGGTCATCCCGCCGTTCCGAATCACGTCCAGCCACTCCTTGATGTGCAGGTGATAGGCGCTGACGCGCTTTCCACCCCGGTAAGTATACAGGAGACCCCGGCTGGCGAAGTACTCCTCGGTTGCCGACGTCACCGCATCGATCCCCTTGAAGCCGGGCCGATACGTGAACATGGGCAGCGACGTGTCGATGACCTCGTCCTTGATTTTCTGCTCGTAGCGCGTCGATTCGCCCTCGGCCCGGACCGTCAGCCCACTGCTCACCTCCATCGTGGCGTCGTGTCCCATGAACACCTTCCCCCGCCACCTGCCGTTGGCCAGCGTCGCGCTGTAGACAAACGTCATATCGCGATCCGGGTACTCGTAAACGGCCTGGAAGATGTCCGGCACGTCGCGGCCATCCTTGTAGAAGTAGACGCCGCCGGAAGCGACGGCGGACTTCGGTATGCCGATATCCAGGATCTGGTTGACGGCATCGTACTCGTGCGACAGGAGATCTCCGGACAGGCCGGTCCCGTAGTCGAACCAGCAGCGCCAACGGAAGAATCGCTCGAGGCTGAACGGAACCTTGTTGGGGGCGGGCTCCTGGAACTGCCCCCAGTCGATGGTCTCCGGGCTCCCCTCTTCGTGGATATCGTAGACCCAGGCCCCGTTCGGGCTGTTCCGGTTGGTAGTCGTCTCGACCAGGCAGATGGGTCCCAGGATATCCTTCTCGATGATCTCTCGGGCCTTCATGTGGCTTTCGACCTGACGGTTCTGATGACCCAACTGAAAGACGATGTCTGAGTTGTTGACCGCCTCGTAGACCGCGTGTGCCTCCTCTTCGGTCCGGGTCATGGCCTTCTCGCAATAGACATGCTTGCCTGCGGCGGCCGCGTCGATGACCATCTGCGCATGCCAATGATCGGGTGTCGCGATGATCACGGCATCGACGTCGGAACTCTCGAGCAGGTCTGTGTAGCGAAGGAATCGTGTGGCTTCCGGCATTACGCGGCCGCCGCTCGGGCGCGCCTCAACCTTCGACGCCGCGAGCCCTCGCTCCGCCCGAACATCGAAGACGTCGCAGACCGCCGTGATCGCGACATTCAGGTCGTCCTGGTCGAGGTAGCTCTGCAGCCACGTGTTGCGCGGGTTCTCCTCCAACTCTTCCTGCCGCGCCGCGATCCAATCGGGGTGGGCGAAGCCGGTATTGCGCACAAGCGCTTCGCCCTCGCCGCCGAAGCCGATGATCCCGATTCGGACCCGGTCGCCGGGTGGGTGCGAGATCGCTTCGGGTATGATCGCAGGCGCCCCTTCGCTTACCCCGAGCTCGGAGAGGATCGCCTGCTTCTTGAAATCGTCCTCGACTTTCTTCTTGAAGAAGGCATAGAAGAAAACTCCGAGTATGGGGATGGAGGCCAGCGCCTTGATCACATCCCTGCGGCCGATGCCCACTCCTTCGTTCCCAGAGGACTCGGGCGTCATCGGCTCGTCGGCGGCACCCATGTTCTCGGGCTCGTTACCAGCAACATCGTTCTCGCGCTTGTCGCTCATCTTTCCGCCTCCACCAGCGTGCCCATCTCAGGCGTTCTCTTCTTCCAGAAAATCAGTCTATCCAACCCGACAAGCCTGCCCGTCGGGAAAGCCAGCAGGACGACCAAAGCGGCCAGCTCGATCAAGACTTTGTTGACGATCAAGTAGCTTCCCTCGCTCGGCATCGAGTACAGGTATCCGACAAAGGGCGGCGCCGCGAGGTAGTAGAGAGCGAGCAGCACGATCCCGGCTATGGTGGCGACCCGAGTCAAGCACCCAAGCAGCAGACCCAAGCCAATCAGCACCAGCCCCCATTTGTTCACGAAGTCGACGAACAGAAGCGATGTCGGGTTCGCCGCGAGCGACACGAAAAACTCCGAGAGTATGAACTTCGACTCGGAAAGGTAGCCGGCCGCTGTCCAGTACGGGTTCGTGAGCTTGGCCAGACCTTCATAGAAGAGATGCCAGCCTATCAGCATGCGAAGCGTCACCAGAGCAGTGACCTGAAACCGGGTGTATCCGGTCATGCCCACCGCCTCCTTTGCAGCCACGTTGCCCATCGTGTTCCCGCCCTTTCTATGCCGGGTGAGACGCGCTTTTCCAGCGCTTCGACTTCATTTGACGTCCGTGCGTATCGATGATCAAGCACTCACAGCGCGAGAGGGAATTAATGAGGGCAACTCCCTCCTTCGGACCCATCACGAAGGCGGCGGTCGCCAGAGCGTCGGCCGCCATCGTCGACGGGGCCACCACAGTTACGCTCGCGCTCTGGCTTGGTGAACGACCGGAAACAGAGTCGACGATGTGATGACGCGCCCGTTCGCAATCGAAGTAGATCTCGTAGCTCCCGGAGGTGGCTACCGCCCTATTCCTCAAGTGGATCAGATCCGGAAAGTCGCCTCGCTTGGCCGGGTCCTGCACGGCCACCGTCCACGGTTGCTTATCCTCCTTGGTGCCCGAAGCTCGGATGTCGCCGCCAGCGTTTACGAGATAGTCCTTCACCCCGTGCCGTTCGAGAACGGTAGCGACCGCATCGACGATGTAGCCTTTCGCGATGCCGTCCAGCGTGACACCCATACCGTCCCGTTCGAACCTGATCGACCTCCGCGACATTGCGATATGCTGTGAGCCGATGCGCTGCAGCGCATCTCGCACTCGATCGACTCCGGGTTCGATGCGTGACTCGACGTGGAGGGTGGCGCGAAAAAGATCGACGAGTGGCTGGACGGTGATGTCGAACGCGCCGTGACTCGCCCTGTAGTAGCGCAGGGCTCGCGAGAAGACACGGCTGACGTCGGGCGGCACGCCTCTGAGACGGCCGTCCTGATTGAGGACTGAAACGGCGGAGGAAGAGTCGAAGCGACTGAGAATACCGATCAGGCGATCCATCTCTTCGAACGCCTGCCCCATCGCTTGCTCGATTCTGTCGCGTGAGCGGTGCACGGCCGTGGTCGAGACGAGCGTGCCCATGGCGGGCCTCTGGCCGGTGATCCGATAGGCTCCGCTCTTGACGCGGTAACCTTCGGCCGAGGCCGGCGCCGTATCTGACCTCTCCAGGCCAATGTCGGCCAGGACGGCGAGCTTGCGAGCGATGCGAGCGGCGTCTTGCATGCGCTTCCGTATCCCAGGAGTGGGCGAGGACGCAGCAATATAGTGGTCGGCGGAGAGACAAGGCCAGCCGAGGATCGATACGGCCCTGAGAGCAGGCGGCTGGAGGGTGGGCGGCGCCGACGGAGCCCCGCCCGGCAGCAAAGCTACAGGTAATCGGGCGCCAGCTCCGCGCGGACCCGCTCCAACAGCGCCTTCGTCGCACGGATGCCGTCGGGCTCGCTGAGCTCGTTGCCCTCGTACTCGATTCCCACGTAGCCCCGGTAGCCGGCATCCAGGACAATGCGCATCATGCGGAGGTAATCGGTATCGCGCTCGGCGCCGGTCTCATCGAAGCTGTGTGACTTGGCGCTGACC
>JASFMO010000425.1:0-3504 GCA_050117535.1 Gemmatimonadales bacterium
CTGGCAGGCGCGATAGAAGCCCTCGATTTTCGTCGATACGCCGCCGATGGGCTGGATGTCGCCTTTCTGGTTCAAGGCGCCGGTGATCGCGATCCCCTGGCGCAGCGGTACGTCGGCGATGGCGGACACGAGCGTGTACAGCTCGGCGGCGGACGCGCTGTCGCCCTCGACTTCCTCGTAGAGTTGGTCGAACGAGAGGCTGGCCGAAAGGATCAGCGGGTGGTCCTGGGCGAACAGATCTCCCAGGTATCCGGACAGTACGAGGAAGCCCTTGTTGTGCAGCGGGCCGCCCAGACGGACCTCGCGCTCGATGTCGACGAAGCCGCTCGTCCCCATGAAGGCGCTCGCCTCGATCTTGATGGGCCGGGCGAACGCGTGCTCGGCCGCCGAAAGAACGGCGAGTCCGTACAGTTGGCCGATCTTGGTGCCGCTCGGGTCGATGGTGAGCGTGTCTTCCTCGATCAGGTTGAGCAGCTCGCGCTCCGGCCGGTTGACGCGCTGCTCGCGCTCGCGGACCGCGCGGCGCACGTCGTCTGCGGTCGTTGTGTCGTTGCCGGCGACACGGGCATGGAACGCGGCCTCGCGCACCAGGTCGCCGATCAGAGCGAAGCGGGTCGAGAGTCGATTCTGGTGTTCGGCCAGTCGTGACCCGAACTCGGCGATGCGGGCGACGGCGGCGGCATCGAAGGCCGGCAAGTTCTCTTCCTCACACCGGGCCGCGATGAAAGCGCCGTAACCGCGTTCGGCGTCGGTCGTCCGTTCCATGTACGGGCTGAAGTCGGCCTTCACCTTGAACAGCTCGCGGAAATCGTCGTCGTAAGCGTGCAGGAGCTGATAGGTGTACGGATCGCCGATGAGGATGACGCGACACTTGAGCGGTATCGGCTCGGGTTTCAGCGTCGTCGTGGCTATCGGGCTCGTATACTCGAAGATGTCCTCCAGCCGGATGGACTGAGTCCGCAGGGAGTTCTTCAGCGCGATCCAAGCGAGCGGCTTGGCGAGGATGTCGGCGGCCTCGAGGATGAGGTAGCCCCCGTTCGCCTGGTGAATCGCCCCGGCCGTGATCTGACTGAAGTCGGCGTACATGGCGCCGTATTGCACGCGGTGCTCGATGCGGCCGATGACGTTGTGATAGGTCGGGTTCTTCTCCTCGACCACGGGCGCGCCGCTGTCCGGTGCGTTGCAGACGATCACGTTCACGCGGTAGCGGCCCAACGGATCTTCGACCTCGCCGGGGATGACGGGCTTGCCGGTATCCGACTCGTCCTCCGAGTCCGAGAACTGGTCGGCGTTCGCGACGATCTCGGCGGCGAGCTTCTCGAGATGCTGAACCACCGCGGGCTCAGATTCCCAGCGGGTCTTCAGCTCGTTTACACTGCGCGTCACTACGCCGCCCGCGACCTCGTGTTGTAGTTGGCGGATGCGCTGGTGCGCGTTGCGCTCGGCCTCGCGGATGCGGCGCTGCACATCGGCGAACGCTTTCTCCATCTCGTGCCGCCGCTCGAGAATCTCCTCCCGCTGCTCCTCGGGCAGGGTCTGAAACTTCTTTTCATCGATGGGCTCGTTGCCCAGGGCGGGTACAACGACGAAGCCCGCCGGCGTCTGGACCAGTGCGACGTGGCGTTCCTCCTCCATCTGTTTCTGGAATTCTTCGATCAGCTCTCGCTGAACACGCATCGCGCGCTCGGCGATCCGATCCTGTGCCTTGCGAACTTCTTCGCTCTGTAACGCCTTCGGCAGCGAGGCCTCGAGCTCGGCGAGCAACGCGTCGACTTCGTCCCGCAATTCGGGACCGCGCCCCGGTGGGACCTCGAGCGCCTGAGGCTCCCGCTCCGAGTCGAAGTCCGACACGTAGCACCAGTCGCAGGGAGTCGGCTCGCCCGCCGCCCGTTCTTCCAGCAGCTGTCGAATCATCGTCGTACGGCCCGAGCCCGGCAGGCCGAGCGCGAAGATGTTGTAGCCCGGGTGGTCGACGTCGAGGCCGAATCGCACCGCGTGCATGGCGAGGTCCTGACCGATGGCCTCGTGGAGGGGTTCGAGGTCGGCTGTCGTCTTGAACTCGAGCTTCGATGGGTCGCAGGCTCTCCGGAGCTGCTCGGGCGCTAGCGAGTCGGGGGCTTTCGGCGTCACTCGACTCTCCTTTTCGTGTGTGTGTCCTCAGGTCGGCGCTTGGCGTCCCGACCGTAGGTCTCCGCTAACCCTTCAATCTGCCTTCGGCCACCGCCCGTACGATATCGGTGGTCGTGACGATCCCTTGCAGCACGCCGCCGTCGATGACGAGAACGCGGTGGATGCCGGCCTCCAACATGTAAAGCGCGGCCTTCTTCACCGTGGTGCTGGAGGGTTGACTGACGACGTTGCGGGTCATGATCTCGGCGACGGTGTAGGCATCGAGGATGTCCCAGTCCTCGTCGCGGGTCGCGCGCAGCCAGGCCTGGGCATCGACGTCCGAGGGTTCCCACTCGTCGGAGTACAACCCGAGCGGCTCGGCGCTCTTTCGACCGACGATATCGCCTTCACCCGGCGTTCCAGCGGCGCCCGGCGCGAGGCCGGCCACGTCGTCTCGCAAATCGTAGATGTCGGTGGTCGAGACGACGCCGACGACTTTGCCGCCCGAGATCACAGGCGCGCCGCTCACCTCTTGCTCGGCGAACAGCTCGACCAGCTCGCGCAGCGTCAGATCCGGCGCCACCGCCACCACGTCGCGCTGCATCAGGTCTCTCAGGTGCAAAGCCAACCGTGCGTCTCCTACGGATACCAGTGCTGCGGTCGCGCCGGGCGTCAGTCACCCGCGCTCCACCGCTAGCCGCCGAAATCGGTACTGGATGACTACAAGGTAACGCTCAGAGATTCCCGCCGTCCATTGCCGCGCAACGCGCTTAGCGGCTGGCCGGCGCCGTCATCTCGAGTTCTCGCTCACTCCTTGGGATCGAGCTTCAGCGAGGCGGAGTTGACGCAGTATCGTAATCCAGTGGGTTCGGGCCCGTCCTCGAAGACGTGGCCCAGGTGCGCATCGCAGGCCGAGCAGACGACCTCGGTTCGCCGCATGAACAGGCTGTTGTCGGGTGCGGTGTCGACGCTCTCGTCCGAGGCAGGCTGGTAAAAGCTGGGCCACCCCGTGCCGGAATCGAACTTCGCCTTCGAGTCGAACAGCTCGTTCCCGCAGCACACGCAGCGATAGACACCGTCCTGTTTCGCGTCGTGGTACTCGCCGGTGAAGGCACGCTCGGTACCCTTCTCGCGGGTGATGCGGTACTGCTCGGGCGTGAGCTGCTCGCGCCATTCGGCCTCGCTCTTCTGTATCTTGGGCTTCTTCACGCTGAAGTCCTTTCTATCCCGGTGATGCTCGGTTGTCGTGGATTCCGAGATAATAAACCCACGGCACGTGTCTCTGTTCCCGTTTCACGAGCCGTTGCCAGGGCCTCCCGTTCTTTTAGCTTTGGGCCGCAATCAACCCCAACCGTGGAGAGTGGAACAAGATGCGTAATCAGGTAATGCTTCTGG
>JASFMO010000426.1:0-3483 GCA_050117535.1 Gemmatimonadales bacterium
CAGGTCCGAGAATGCTTCAAGAGCGCCTAAGTGACCAGCGTCTTTGGTTGGTGGTGGGGCTCTGTGCCAAAATCGTGAGGATCAGGCGAACGGGTCGGGTTGTGGCAGCGCGACGACGAAATAGAACCGTGTGCCGCGCCCGGGCTCGGTCTCTAGCTGCAGTTCGGAGTCCATCGCCGTGCAGAGGCGGCGGCAGATCGTCAGGCCCAGTCCGGTGCCGGAGAACGAGTAGCCTTTGTCGTCGGGCGTTCGTCGGAAAGGCCGGAACAACGTCTTCAGCTTCTCCGGCGCCATGCCGCGGCCCGAATCCCGAACCGAGAACTCGAGGTGCACCGGCCCCGCCGAGGTCGGACGCACGGCGATCTCGACGAACCCTTCCTCGGTGAACTTGAGCGCGTTGGTCGTCAGGTTCAGGATCACGCGACTGAGCGCCAGCGGGTAGCCGAGCCTCCGGTCCGGAACATCGGCGACCAGCCGGAGCTCGAGGCCTTTCTCCTCGGCCATCGGGTAGACGATGTCGCGCGTCGACTGGAGGATGTCCATGATCGAGAAGGGGAAGGGCTCCTTCTGGGCCAGGCGATCGCCGCCGTGGGCCAGCTCGATCACGTCGCTGGCGGTCGAGCTCAGCGCCAGCGCGGCGCTGTAGACGAGCCCCAACTGCCTGCGCTGCAGGTCGTTCACCGGGCCGCTTTGTTCGCGCCGCAGCGCTTCGGCCAGGGTCAGGATCGAAGTGAGCGGAGACCGCAGGTCGTGCGCGACCTCGGCGATGAGCTCGAGCGCGTTGGGCCCGGACAGCTGGTCCTCGACGCTGGTTTCCTCATCCCCGTCGACGGCCTGTCGCACCTCTTGCAGGGCGGCCAGTACCCGCTGAAGATCCGGGTCCTCTCCCCGCACGACGCGCAGCGGTTTGGAACCCTCGCGGCGGACCGCAGACTCGAGTTCATACAGCAAACGACGTCTCAGGTCTCGTCCGCTCGTCTCGCCGAGATCGAGCTCGCCGTCGGCCATGGCGGTCTGCACCGCCAGGGTCAGCGAGGCCAACTCCTCCGCTGCCGTCGCCCAATCGCGCGTCGACGACATCGACGATACCGTGTCGCGCAGGACGCGCTTGGCGGCGGCGAGCAGGATCTCCTTGGACGCGCGGGCGCGCTGAGGCGGCGCGCTGGCGTCGGTCGCCGAACCGGCCCGTTGCGATGGACTGGCCTCGGCGGCGGCGCCTGCGCCCGTGCGGCGATCAGCAACCCGTGTGCTCATCAATCGACGTTTCCGTTCGACTCGATGAGAGCGTTACGCTGCAAGCCGTGCTTCTCCATTAGCCGGTAGATGGTCGTGCGATCGATTCCCGCGATCCTGGCGGCCTTCGACATGTTGCCGTTGGCGCGGTTGACGACCCAAGCCAAGTACTGTCGCTCGAATTCCGCCGTCACACGGTCGCGGGCCGTGTGGTAGGGCTCGTCGAGCCACGTCATGTCGAAAGCCATCCCCGCCTCGGCCGGCCGGCTATCCCCCTTGACCATGGGGATGTCATCGGGTTGGATGTCCGCCCTCGGCTCGAGGAACACCACCGCATGCTCGATCGCGTTCTGTAACTCTCGTACATTACCGGGCCAGGAACGAGCCTGCAAGGCGCGGTAGGCCGCCTGGGTGAATCGGGGTCGGTCGCCCTGGCCGCGGTGCCGCTTCCAGTACTGCAACAGGAAGTGATCGGCCAGGACCGGGATGTCCTCGGGGCGTTCCCTTAGAGCGGGGACGCGAATCGGGACCACGCGCAGCCGGAAGAAGAGATCCTGGCGCAGCGTGCCGGACTCCACGGCCTCTTCGGGGTCGCGGTTGGTGGCGGCCATGAAGCGTACGTTCACGATGGCATCGGTCTTCGTGCTTCCGACGCGCCGTACCACGCCGTCCTGGATGACGCGTAGCAGCTTGGCCTGAATCGGCTGGGACATCTCGGTGATCTCGTCCAGGAACATCGTCCCGCCGTCGGCGATTTCCAGCAGGCCCGGCTTGTCACGAATGGCGCCGGTGAACGAGCCCTTATAGTGGCCGAACATCTCGGATTCGAGCAGCGTCTCGGGCAACGCGGCGCAGTTCAGCGGGACCAGCGGTTTGCGGTGCCGGCGGCTGTGATGATGAATGAACTGCGCGATCAGTTCTTTCCCCGTCCCGCTCTCGCCGGTGACGAACACCGACGCGTCGGTGGTGGCCACGCGCCGCGCGATATCCATCACCTGGCGGAACGCCGGCGAAATGCCCAGCACCGTCACCTTCTCGCTGTGACCGTGCTCATCCTCCAGCCTGAGCTGCTGTTCCTGGGTCTCGCGCACCGCCGCGACGGCGTGCGCCGCTCGGCCGACGAGGACCTGGAGCTGCGAGGCGGAGAAGGGTTTCGGTAGGTAATCCCACGCGCCCGCGCGTAGCGCCTCGAGACTGGAATCAACGCTCGGCTTGCCGGTGATGACGATCGGGATCAGATCCGGGTTCGCCTCCAGGCCGGCCCGCAGCAGCTCGATGCCCGAGACCTCGGTCATGTAAAGGTCAATCAGCGCCACATCGAAGCGGCGGCGCCGCAAAATCTCCAGCGCCTCTTCTCCGCGTGCCGATACCGTGACGTCGTGACCGTCCATCTCCAGAATGCTGCAGCAGCTCTCGCGCAGCGTGTGGTCGTCGTCGGCCACTATGATGCGCAAGGGCAGTGTGTCTTCGGGTGACCCGGTGGGCCGGTCCAGGTTGGGCTCGGATGGGGGATCGATGGGGCGGCGGCCGCTCTTGGGGCCTTTGCCGGACAGGGTGTGGTGCATGGGGGATACCTCCGACCGCTACTGATCTAAGTTAGAGTCACTCTCACCGCGGCGGGAAGTTCGGTGGTCTGCCTTTCAGGCGTGAAATCGCCTATGCAGGTATTGCGCCTCGGAAACAGGTGTAGCGTTCCGACCGGACTGTTGCGGCCACACCCGCAGGCGTCGCAGGACTTCCACGGTACTACGGAATAGTCTTTTTGTCAACAGTACTTCTAACCTCGCCCCAAAGTGTCGTGAGAACGCAACGTTCACCGGCCCGTATCACCCCCTTTGCTGCATTTCTGCAACATGCCGGCCGGCCCAGGCCTCATCGGTCAGCATCGCGAACCCGCTCTCCGATCGTCCATGGAATGATCGAGCGAAGGCCTTGAGTGTCGAGTATACAGTCTGAAGCGAAGAATCTTCGGGCAGAATTGCCGCGCGGTTCGGACATAATGGCTAGCGCGGGCGAAGAACGGACCGCGATCTACTCCGAGCGGAGCAGCCCCTCGCTGTTCATTTCATAGCGCCGGATGGCGGGCCCGCTCGGCTCTGCCTGCGACTGCCGTAGGGCCGTCGTCGCGCCGGCCATCAGCGCAGCGGGCTGGGTTCCCGACTCGCGAACGTCGGCTACCGCATCGTAGCCTGCCAGCAGGGTGAGGCCAGGCAGCTCGGCACGTCGTTCGGCCGCCTCGATAGCCGCCGT
>JASFMO010000427.1:0-3461 GCA_050117535.1 Gemmatimonadales bacterium
TGGCGTTCCTCGTGCTGTTCCCGAATTCGATTCAGTAAGCGCCGGGGGCGAGATTATGTGCGATGACCACGCAACGCATAACCCGACTCGTCAGCGGGTCAAGGATTGGGTCCGCTTTGTAATTGGGCTGGTCATGTTGGGATCGTGCGTCGCCTTCTTCGCCTCGGGCTACTCTCCGCCCGGCGTCTTGGGAGCGGTGCTGCGCCACAACCAGCAGCATGGCATCGATGCGTCACCGCTCATCTACTCCGAGGTCGAGAATATGCAGGAACTGGAGGCGGCGCTGGCTGAGCTGATGGCGGAGCCCGGCTACCGCCGCGCTCCCTGTCGGCCCGCACGCAACTCCGACGCAGCAGGTTTCTGAGCGGTAGGCGGTAGTTCACGTCGACCGACCGGCACTAGCGCCTTCAACCGGGCGCTACTCGGGCCACGCGGCCGGAACGGGAAATCCGCGATCCCGCATCTGCGCGTCGATCTCCGAACCCCGTCCTCGGAACGCTCGTGACAAACGGAAGTCGCCCATGGTTGCGGACCGGTTCGCATGTTATCATTCTGGCCACGCGCCGACAGTCAACCTCTTGCGGATAGACCGCCGGGCCAACTGGCCCGGCGTCTCGAGTCAGCCCCTCAGCGACGCGAACGAGATCCGAGCTCTCGTCAATCTGGGTTCGATGTGGAGAATCCGTTTTGAGTCAATGAGTTACAGGATTTGGCAGTCGCGTCGTCTCGGCGCGAATCGCGTCGGGCTACCGGACGGTCAAACTATTGTCCAGCATATGTCATTGACAAAATCCGCCCGACGACTACCTTTTGGCTGCTGAGTGAGAACAGTCAAGCGGCCAAGCAACCATGCACGTCAGTGTAAATAGGAGGGAGCCAAATGGAGGAGAACACCAAGCTGCACATCGGTAAGGGGATCCTGAAGCCCGGCACGCGCCCCATCAAAGTGTATGTCGATGAGAACGGCGAGTACTGGATCTGCGACGCCGATGTCGATCCGAAGAGCGAAGACTTCCGCAAGGAAGGCTGTGCCGCGCACAGCGACATCCACCTGGTGAAGTAAGCGGATCGAGCCGAGACGAGCTGGGTGGGGGATCTCCCCACCCAGATCTTAACGATGACCAGTACCACACTGAAAACCGAGGCGGACCTCGAGCGGGTCCTGGACGAGAACGAAACGGTCGTTATCGACTTCTGGGCACCTTGGTGCGCTCCGTGTCGAGAATTCGCGCCGCTGTTCGAAGCGGCAGCCGAACGTCACGAGGGCTTGAAGTTTTGTCGAGTGAACTCCGACGAGTCAAAGTCACTGCTCCGCGCCTTCGGCGTCAACTCCATCCCCTCGCTGGTGGTCATCCGCCAGCGTATCATGGTGGCCGAGCAACCGGGCTATTTGCGTGAGGCGGCGCTCGACGATCTGCTTCAACAGGTTACCGCGTTGAATATGGACGCGGTTCGACAGGAGATCGCGGCGAAGGCGGCGGAATCCGAGGCGACCGAATGACCGCGCGGGTCCTGCGTCAAGCGCCCATCTTCGAAGCCAAGGCCGTCATGCCCGACAACAGTCTGCGTGACGATTTCTCGTTGGCGGAGCTGCACGGCCGCTACGTCGTCTTGTTCTTCTACCCGTACGACTTCTCGTTCGTCTGCCCGTCCGAGCTTCTGGCGCTGGACAGCCGCACCGAACAGTTCCGCGAGCGCGGGTGCGAGATCGTCGGCGTGTCGGTCGACTCGCACTTCACACACCTGGCCTGGAAGAAGACGGAGGTCGAGAACGGCGGGATCGGTCCACTCCGTTTTCCGCTCGTCGCCGACGTCACGAAGCAGATTTGTCGCGATTACGGCGTTCTGTCGGACGAGGGCGTCGCGCTCCGCGCCACCTTTCTGATCGACCGCGACGGCGTCGTGCGTCACCAGGTGGTGAACGATCCCGACGTGGGTCGGAAGATCGACGACACGCTTCGAACGCTCGATGCCCTGCAGCTCGTCGAGCGAACCGGGAAGGTCTGCCCGGCGGACTGGGAAGAGGGAAGACGCGTTCCTGATCGCGGTCGTTGGGCTCCGAGCGAAGAGTCCCATGACGCGGTGGCTAGGCTGGTCGTCGGTAGCCGCCCCCGCTCGCAGCAGTCGACGCCGTGTCGCGCGGAACCTAGATGTCCAATCCGATCCCGAAGTACAGGCGGAAATCGTCGCGCTTCGGCACGTTCCCTTCGTTGTCGCGCTTCGGGTTCTCCACCCGGTCCCAGGTGAGCGACGTGTCGAGCGTCAGGACCGACAGCAACTCGTAGCTCAGTAGCGCGAAGGTATGGTGCGTGGTGCCCTTCGCGTCCGGAATCGTGACCTGCGAGCGATAGTTGAACAAGAGCTCGAGAGCCCCCGTGATATCCAACTCGATCGACGTCGACGGAATCGCGGCGGCGCTGTTTTCCTGCTCGTCCTCGCCGGGCTCCGTCGAGGCAAAGCTCGTAGACTGGTAGCCACCGTACACCTGCACCCACCACTCGAAGCTGCTCTTCCGTGACAGAAACACGCCGACTCCGGCGGCGATCGTCCAGCGGGGGTCGATGTTCGCGAACTTGTCCTTGTAGTACTCACCCGCCACGGGTGTGATGAAGAAACCTCGGGTGAGGATGTAATCGAAGGTGGCCGACACCCGGTGGTTCGAGAGCGTCTTCACGTCGTTCGTTTCGGAGAAGTTACCCTGGTAGTCGACGAACAGACGCGTGCGCGGTGCGGTGCGGCGCAGCAGAGCCACCGTGTTGAGGTCCTGCTGATCGGTGTTCCCGCGCCGTCCGATGAAGCCGAGGCTGACTTTGAGTGACCAGAAGTTCCATTCGGTGGGTTCGCCCTCGATGATCGTCAGCAAGGCCGAACGCGGGAACTCTCGCTCCTCCCGCTCGGTTCGAATGACGAGGAGAGTGTCTCGCATCACGGCGGTTCCGGATACGACGCCGATGTCGACAAAAGTGTAGGTCAGCACGCGAGCTGAACGAAGCTCGGCCACATCGTCCCAGTCGATCTCCAGCTCGTCCAGCTCTTCGCTCTCGAACTCGAGAACATCGTCACGCAGGACTCTGATATCTCCGCGCAACCACTCGCCCGAGCTGAAGCGAATCCAATCGTCCGCATCCGTCGTCGGCTCCGGTGGCCGCCAGGCTTCTTGAGCGGTCAGTGGTGCGGCGATCAACATCGAAGCGGTGGCGAGCGCGATGCCGCCAAGGAATGCAACTCGACCCATCCAATAGTCCTTGGGTTGGGTAATCTCAGAATGAAGAATCGCCCTAACTAACGCGCATTCGCCGATCCGTCAAGTCGGCATCGTCCCTTGGCTTCGTTGCTGTTCATCCAGCAGCGCGGCATATTGATACGACTGCCCAGACGCTCACCAATCCCAGCGGCGGAGCCATGAGCCGAGTCAAGCAATTCATCGTCGAGATCCATCGCCGATCGCTCTGGCAAGTGTT
>JASFMO010000428.1:0-3443 GCA_050117535.1 Gemmatimonadales bacterium
ATGGGAATGGGTGAGCCAACCACCGCGGATGCGCGGAATGGTTTCGGTACGGTGCTGCACACATCCGTGGCAACTCTCTTCAGCAATCTCGTCACTCGACCAACCGGTCGGGCGGTACGTTACGCCATCGAGCAGCGGATTGAAGAAAGCGGTGGGCCCTGTCTGTCGATTCTTGATTTCTCGCGGGTCGGAATCGTCGATTTCAGCTGTGCCGACGAGATCGTCGCCAAGCTGCTGGAGAGGTACAGACTGGCGGATCGGCCCGCCGATGCGTTCTTCGTGGTGAAAGGAGTGGCAGAACACCATCGAGAACCCATCGAGACCGTGCTCAAGAGACGTAACCTGCTGGTCGTGGCCATCGATCAAAATCGTCCGGCGCTATGGGGCCCGGCCCCGGCACGGCTGCGCTTGGCATGGAACTGGCTTAGTAACCTTGGCCGTGCCTATCCCGACGATCTGGCCGCCGCTCACGGGCTGACGGCCACGGCCGCGGGCTCGTGGCTCAATCGACTGGTTAACCGGCGAGTGGCGATCTCGGATGCCGGCGAAGGATACTCCAGCCTCCCGGCGCTCTTCGCGACGCGGCCGCAAGCAGGGGCTGTGCCGGGCGGCGTGAGTCAACCGACCGGAGCGGCGCCTGTGGGCGAGGGCGGCGCCGAGTCGGAGGCATCGGCTGCGAGTTGGCCGTGGCCGGATCAGGGTGATGGGCCCGTCCGGGCCTCGAGGGCGTAGGATCGTACCGTTCACACACCTGTGTTTCTGCCATATTGGCGGACTCGCGCCGTTGACCGTGTCTGGGGCCGCAAATAGATTGAGATGTCTACGGGCTTCAGGCTTGATTGCGTGAGTTGTGGAGGAGGCATGGCGGCGGCGACGACTTTCGACAAGATAGAGGCGGTCATCGATGAAATTCGCCCGGCGATTCGGGCGGATGGCGGCGACATAGAACTCGTCAGCTTCGACCCGGATCAGGGTCGCGTCGAGGTTCGGTTGGTAGGCGCGTGCCACAGCTGTCCCTATTCGGTGATGACGCTGCAGGGCGGCATCGAGCAACGACTTCGTAGGCAATTGCCAGAGGTCAAGACCGTGGTCGCTATCTGATCGACCCCGCTCGGCGGGCCGAATCCGTGGCCGGCATGGGTGTTCCCGTGCCGGTCTTTGCATATATTGCCAGCTTCTGTCGCGAAGAATTTGTAGTCAAACCCCCTGGACCGAGACCGTGAGGTGTTCGATAGATCATGGATGAACGGCGGCAAACACCCGATGAAAAGAAACGGCGCAAGCTTCCGGTGATGGGCGAGCCGGGAACAGCGGAACCCCGTCAGCCCGAGCCGACGCCAAGTCCACCCCAACCTCAAGCTATCGCGGGAATACGGAAGGTCGTCGCGGTGAGTTCCGGTAAGGGGGGGGTCGGCAAGACCACGGTCGCGGCCAATCTCGCGACGGCTCTGGCGCTAAGAGGTTCGCGGGTGGGGCTGATGGACGCAGACGTGTACGGACCGGACGTCCCGATCATGTTCGGCGTTCACGCACGTCCACGAGTGACGCAGGATGAGCGTGTCGTTCCGCTCGAAGCGCACGGCGTCAAGCTTATGAGCATCGGGTTTCTGTTAGACGAGGACACGCCTGCCATATGGCGGGGCCCGATCGTCATGGGCATCATCCGACAGTTTCTCCAGCAGGTGGATTGGGGTGAGCTGGATTACCTGTTGGTTGACATGCCACCGGGCACGGGTGATGCGCAGCTCTCCCTAGTGCAACTGGTCAAAGTCGATGGCGCCATCATGGTTACGACGCCGCAAGGCGTTGCGGTGGCGGATGTGCTCAAAGGGATCAAGATGTTCGAGCATGTGGATGTGCCCGTGCTTGGTCTCGTCGAGAACATGAGCGGCTTCGTCTGTCCGCACTGTGGTGAAGAAACGGAGGTCTTCGGGCGGGGCGGCGGCCGCAAGCTGGCGGCCGTGGCCGGCGTTCCCCATCTAGGCGACGTCCCTTTGGGCGCGACGATGGTCGCGGCAGGGGACGGCGGACGTCCAACGGTGGTCTCCGATCCTGAGTCGCCGGAGGCAAAGGCCTTGACGGAGCTGGCCGACAAGATCGCGAGCATTCTGGACGCGACTGGGGTGGAGGCGGAAGCCTAACCCCGCTGACGCTTTCGGGTCCCGGCGGTCGGGGCACATCGCCGATGCCATGACAGTCGTCACACTGCTTTCCGATTTCGGAACCCGAGACGGTTTCGCTGCGGCGATGAAAGGGGTCGTGCTGTCCATCGCGCCCCGAGCACGGATCGTGGACGCGACCCACGACATCGCGGCAGGTGATATCGAAGCCGGGGCCTGGGTTCTGCGCCAGTATTGGAGCCTCTATCCGGCTGGGACGGTCCACGTGGCGGTGGTCGATCCCGGGGTCGGGAGCCGCCGCAGGGCGCTGGCCGTCGAAGCGGACGATCGCTTCATCGTGGCGCCCGACAACGGTTTGGTCACGCGGGTGCTCGACTCCGCTTCTAGCTGGCGTTGCGTCGCCATCAAAGATCCGCGGTTCGTCCGCCCGGTAGTGTCGGCCACCTTCCATGGTCGCGACATCTTCGCGCCGGTCGCGGCGCACCTGGCCGCAGGCGTCTCGCTGGAGGAACTGGGACCTCGACTCGAGGACCCGGTGTTGATGCCGATCGAGCGACCTACGAGATCCGAACACGACGTGCGGGGTCGTGTCGTGCACATCGACAAGTTCGGAAACCTGATCACCGACATACCCGCTGATTGGATAGACGAGCATTGGGTCTTCAGGATCGGCGAGTTGTGGGTTGGCCCTCTCAAATCCAGCTATTCGGACGTCGACATCGGTGGGTTGGTGGCGGTCATCGGTTCGGCAGACACGCTGGAGATCGCGGCACGTGGTGCGGCGGCATCACAAGAGATAGGGGCCGCTCGAGGCGACCCCGTTATCGGAACCCGGAGCTCCGGCTAGCTCCGAACGATCTTTATCCCGCCCAAGGCTCCGCTGACGGAGAGCAGCAGATGGTGCTCGGCCGTATCCCAATTGCGGCTGAGCCAGACGCCGCCATCCTGCTTCTCGAACCCGGGCGCGTCGAAGGACATGAGGAATGTGCTGCGCTCGACGCGAACACCCAGCTCGGCCGGGAGTGAGATGTCGATGGTGCCGAGGCCGACGTTGATGTCGGCCGTCGCATCGTGATCCCAGTCGCCCGAGAAATCCAGGCTCAGCGTTCCAACGCCGCCCGACACGCTGATCCTGCGGCAACGCGAGTTGCCAAGATCGTCGACCCTGAACTGAGCAGCTCCGGCCTTGAAGGTGCAATGTTCAGCATGCTCCGGATTGCGTTCGCTGAAGCGGACATGCGTATCGCTGGCACCGGTTTCGAGTGTCAGCTCCTGCAATCGGAGTCCACCCAAGTCGAGCCGCGCCTCGGCCGCACCGAATTT
>JASFMO010000429.1:0-3443 GCA_050117535.1 Gemmatimonadales bacterium
CACTCTGCAGGTTCGGTCGACAAGCCGGTCGAAACGGAACCATCACACTCGACACTCCGACCGCTTTCTTTGACCGAAACCAGTCTGAGAGGTGACCGCTGATGACACCGGAGGAACTCGATCACAAGCAATTGTATCGTCTGCCGTGGAGCCTCCCGGACAACGCGATCTCCTGGTTGGAGCCAACCGCTGCCTGCAACCTCTACTGCGAAGGCTGCTATC
Organism: Gemmatimonadales bacterium; assembly: GCA_050117535.1. Lineage (GTDB taxonomy): Bacteria > Gemmatimonadota > Gemmatimonadetes > Palauibacterales > KS3-K002 > JASFMO01. The sequence goes on from JASFMO010000429.1 coordinate 223, forward strand.
GCGCCAACGACCCGAAGAGCCACAAACCGCTCGACGAGATCGCCCACGACTTGGACGTCTTCACGTCTTTGAGGAAGTCCGACGGCATCTCGATCGCCGGCGGGGATCCCCTGACGCACCCGGACGTCGTCGACATCGTGGCGCTCGTCGCCGAGCGTGGCACGAAGCCGATCCTCAACACGAACGGTCTCGCGCTGGATCGCGAGCTTCTTGTCGAGCTCAAACGGGCGGGCCTCAAAGGCCTCACGCTCCACATCGACAGCAAGCAGCGGCGACCCCACTGGAAGGGAAAGAACGAAATCGAGCTCAACGAGCTTCGATTGGAATTCGCCGAGATGATCGCCGGCGTCGGCGAACTCTCGTGCGCTTTCAATTCCACCGTCTACGACGACACGCTCGATTCCGTCCCTGCCCTTGTGAAATGGAGCGCGAAACACATCGACATCGTGCACGTCATGGTGTTCATCGCCTTCCGCGCTGCGCTGCTCCGCGACGCCTACGACTACTACATCGGCGGCGACAAGATCGACCTGAGCGGTGTGCCTTATGCCTACGACGAATCGTTGAAGATCGACATCCAGTCGACGGATGTCCTGCGCGCCATTCGGGAGCGCTTTCCCGACTTCCGGCCCAGCGCTTACCTGAACGGCACCGAAAAGCCCGATTCCTTCAAGTGGTTATTGACAGGACGGTTGGGCACGCGGAAGAGGATCTACGGCTACGTCGGGCCCAAGTTCATGGAGCTCGCTCAGACGACGCACCATCTGCGCCATGGCAGCTACCTCGCCTATAGCAGCCCGCGCGTCACCGGGCGCGGTCGGTCCATGCTCTTGCTCTCACCGTTTGACCACGGCCTGCGCGGAGCCGCGCGCGCTTACCTCCGGGCCCTGGCGTTCAATCCGCTGCGGGCGTTCGGGCGGCTACACTACCAATCGGTCATGATCATCCAGCCGGTCGACTTCCTAGCCGACGGCCGGCAGAATATGTGTGATGGCTGTCCCGACATGACCGTGTGGAACGGCCGCCTCGTCTGGTCCTGCCGCCTGGAAGAGCCGCTCAACTACGGCGGTTTCGTCCAGACGGTCCCAAAGGACCAGTGAGACTCCATGAGCACGTCTGACGTCGGGGCCGCCGCGGTGACGGACAACCTCAAAGAGAGCAGGGCTATGGCCACGGGCGGCGGGTCGGACTCGGTTAGACTGGTCGATCACATAACGGCAACCTACAACGCGCTGCTGGCGCTCATTTGGCTCTGTCTCATCCCCCAGTGGTCGTATTCCGTCTGGCTCGCTCTGGCGCATGCCGCTGCCGCGTTTCTGCCGCAGTTCTTGAAGCGCGCTCACGGGCGCCTCTCACCCGCCGGCCGAGTAGTGAGAGACATCTACCCGCTCATCTTCATACTCGCGCTGTGGACGGAACTGGACTTCGTGCGCCGGCTTCTGCACGACGCGAACTTCGATCGCGTGATCGGCGATCTCGACCTGGCCATTTGGGGAGTTCACCTCAACGAGGTCTGGTTGCCCGCGATGCCCTGGCTGTGGTTCAGCGAGATCATGCACTTCGGATACTTTTCGTACTACTTCTCGGTGATCGTGCCGCTGTTGTACATGGCCATCCGCGGCAGTCCCGAGATGAAGCGCGACATGACATTCCGTGTGATGCTCGTCTACTTGTCCTGCTTCGTTCTCTATATCGCGTTCCCAGTCGACGGACCTCACTTCTTGTCCGAGCACTACGAGGGGCCGCATCAGGCGGGGTTCTTCTATCGACTCGACCAGATCCTGCAGGGCCAGGGCGACGCTCTCGGTTGTTCCTTCCCGAGCTCGCACGTGGCGGCCTCGACGACGATGGCCTATCTGGGGATCCGTTGGCTCTCGAAACCGGCGGCAACGCTTCTTGTCCTCGCCGCCGTGGGCGTGGCGTTGTCGACCTTCTACACTCAGCACCACTTCGCCATCGATTCGCTGGCCGGAATCGTCTTGGCTCTGTGGCTCCAGCTGCGCGTGGCGCCCGCTCTCAGTCGATGGTGGCGATGTCGCCAAGCCACCGGGACGGACAGCGCGTCAGTCCTGGGTACCGGCGGCTAGCAGAGCCGCCTTCGCGCTCAGCTCGCCTAGCTCCATGCGGTCGAAGGCGTCGGTGAGGTTGTGTCCAACCGTTACGACTCCGTGCCGTTCGAGTACGACGACCCGGGCGCCCTCAGAGACGGCACGCCCCACCGAGTCCGCTAGCTCTCCAGAACCTGAGGGGGCATAGGGAACGCGGGTAACGCCGCCCACCGAGGCGCCGGCCTCGGGCAGCGCCCTGTCCAGATCGAGCCCGCATATGCCCAGCGCCGTCAGCGCCGGCGCGTGGGTGTGGATGACCGCTCCGATGCCGACGTCGGCGAAATAGCACGCCCGATGCATCGGAAGCTCGACGCTCACCCGCGTCGAGCCGTCGTCACCGCCACGCAGCGGAACCAGTTGGATATCCTCGGCGTGCAGGCGTGACTTGTTGACGGCGCGCGGCGTGATGTATATGGCATCCCCCTGGTGCAGCCGAGCCGAGAGGTTCCCGCAGCAACCCCCGATCAGACCGGCTTCCCACAGCCGCCGACCGTGATAGCAGATCAGCAGGCGCAGCGCCTCATCGTTGGCGGCCGCCGCCGGCTCGAGAATCGCCCGCCTGACGGGGCCGAGCAGCATGCCGTACTGACCCACGTGCCCGACTAGCCGCCGCGTTCCGCCGATCCAGGGCCTGATCCGTGACATGGAGACCTCCTTTGGGATGCTGACTGAAATATACCGCTCGCCTGGGCTTCGCGCTTGGCGCGATGAGTGAACGCCTTTCAGCGCACGCCGTTCCTCTCGCCCTCGCGGCTGGGCGGCCGCTCCTGCCGTCGGGCCCACCGCTTGGATGAACCTGCGAGACTCTCTATCTTGCGAGACGATTTCCCCACCCACAGTCTCTGTGCTTTACCCAGCAGGGGAAGGGGGGTAGCCGCGTGCCGCACTCCACCGCCTCACAGCTTCCGCCGGTCTTCCGGGCGGTGGTCCTGACGGTCGTGCCGGACGCGGCCACCCTGGACGACGCAGGCTGGGAACAGCTCGATCGCCTCGTCCTCCGCTCGTTGAGCACACGGCCACGCGAGCTTCGGCGCCGACTTCACGTCTTCATGCGACTCGTCCAATGGCTGCCTCTGCTACGTCTCGGCCGCCCGTTCACGTCTCTGAAGCCGG
>JASFMO010000430.1:0-3420 GCA_050117535.1 Gemmatimonadales bacterium
CGTCTCATCCTGAGGAGCGGAAGAACCTAGCCGCCCACATAGGAGATCTTGTAGATCCGGCCGCCACGATCGTCTGTGACGAAGAGCGAGCCATCCGGGCCCTGGGCAAGGCCAACGGGCCTGTGAACGGCGCCACCGGGGCTCGTTTCGGCGCCGGCGAAGCCGTCGGCAAAGACCTCCCAATCACCCGCCGGCCTGTCGCCAGCAAAAGGCACGAAGACGACGTTGTAACCGCCCTGCGGCAGAGGCGCCCGGTTCCACGAGCCATGGAAGGCAACGAAGGCGCCCAGTCGGTAGCGGCTGGGGAACTGCGTCCCGGAATAGAAGAGTAATCCGTTGGGCGCCCAGTGAGCGGGGAAAGCCACCATCGGCTCCTTCTTCTCGGTGCAGCGGCCCCGCTCCAGCCCGTCACCGCCGTACTCGGGTGCCAGGACCCGCAGATTGATTTCCGGATCGTGGTAACAATAGGGCCAGCCGAAGTCGTCGCCCGACTCGATCAGCACCAGCTCTTCGGACGGCTTCTCGGCGTTCTGCTGAGCGTCGAACAGGTCGGGCCACAAGGTGTTCAACTGGTCACGGCCATGCACGGCGCCGAAGAGGCGGCCGCTCAAGGGGTGCAGCGTCAGCGCGACCACGTTTCTGAGCCCGGTGGCGAAGCGCTCGCCGTCTGCCTGCGTTTGGCCGATCCGGTTCGCGTCGAACCTCCAAATGCCGCCACGCGTCTCCAGCTCGGGACAGGGATCCTGACCCGGCGAACCGCGGGTCCGGCTCTCCGCCTGGCAGGCGTTGGAGGGCGCCCCGATGTTCACATAGAGGCCGCCGTCGCGAGCTATGGCGATCGACTTGTCGCGATGGCTGCGTTCGGCCGGAAGGCCGGACACCAGGGTGTCCGGCGGCCCCAACGGCTCGAGACGACCGATCCGCATGGGATATCGGAGCACGGCGTCGTTGGGCGCGAAGTAGAGATAGTCATTGCGTAGGGCGATCCCGGTACCCCCGGAATCGCCGAAGCGCCTTTGCATATCGGCCTGGCCGTCACCGTCGACGTCGCGCAGTGCCAGGATGCCGGTGGGCTGGTCCCTGTCCCGCGAGCTCCTCAAAGCGACGAAAACATCGCCGTTCATGCCGACGACGATGTGTCTGGCCCGGCCGACGCCGTCGGCGAATACTTGGACGCAGAATCCCGGTGGCACGCTGAGGCTGGCGTTGTCCGGGGCGCAGCCAACCTGAGTCCTCAGGCCCGGCGGCGACGGGTCGCTCGGCTTGGGGTGCGTGGCGAAGGCGAGCAGCAAGAAAACGCTGCCGAGCAGGCCGGCGATCATGAGACGGCTGCGAACCATGGGTCCCCTCTCGCGCATTCGAGGTTGCGGGCGATCCGGCGCCCGAGCGGGCGACGGCCGCGCCAAACAGTTGCGTCGCGGGTGCCTCGAGTCAAGACGGCCACCGCGGGCTGAGGCTCGGCGGATCCAGCCCGCTACTGGTGAACCGGGTAGTCGGGGCGCGTTACCTCGAGCGGCGGATTGTCGACAATCATCTGAAGCACCGTCCTGATCGCCGTGCCGAGCTGCGGGTCACGGCCCTCCCACCAGTCGGCAGGGGTGGACTGAACTTCGAGGTCGGGCTCGACTCCACGGTTCTCTATGTCCCACGCACCTGCCGGGTTGTAGGCGGCGCGATTGGGGATGTTGATGCGGCCTCCGTCGATGAGCCTCGGGACGAACACGTAGGGACCGATCCCGGCGCCCATCGTGCGGGTGCCGACGATCCTGCCGGCGTTCGCGAGCTTGAACATGAAGGCGAAGGTCTCGGCCGCCGATCCGTTCACGTCGTTGATGATGAGGACCTTGTTGGCCGGCAGCGGATTCGGAGGAACAGCCAGGTCGGCGCCGTGCCGAAACGCGTAATAATAGATCGGCGAGCTTCGGAGCCACTGGATCAAGAAGTCGGCTGTGATCCCTCCGGGCGCGAAACGCTGGTCGATGATCAACCCGCGTTTGTCCGTGTGTTCCAGCAATTGCTGAATGACGGCATCCAAGCCGCGCGACCCGAAGTTCGGCACGTACACGTAGCCAAGAATCCCTTGCGATTCCTCCGCCACGGTCCGGCGATTGCGCTCGGCCCACGCCCAGCGGCGAAGCGTGTTTTCGCCAGGCAGCGGTACGACCGTGTATGTGCGAGAGTCCTCGCCCTCCGGGTTGTCCGCCACCGTCAAGCGGACGGGTGTGAGCGCCTTACCCTCGAAGAACGAGTAGATGTTCGCTCGGGCGGTAACGCGCGAGCCATCAACGGCGAGAACGTAGTCGCCGGGCTGCACGAACACTCCTGGCTGATCGAGCGGCGCCTGCAGCAGGGAGTTACCCAGGTTGTAGTGGCCAGACGGGAGGACGCGAGCGATGCGGTAGAGGCCCTGATCGATCTCGTAATCGGCGCCGAGCAGGCCGACGCGACTCGGTTGCGTGTCCGGTCTCGGAATGTCGCCGCCGCGGATGGCGAGATGGCTGACGGAAACATTGCCCAGGGCCTTGTGGAGCAGGGTATTGAGGTCCTGGCGTCGAGTGATGGCCGGCAGATACGTGGCGTAGTGATCGGCCAGGCGGCGAATGTTCAGGCCGTGATGGTTCGGATCGTAGAAGTAGTCCTCAAGCAGCCGCCAAGCCTCGGCGTACATCTGGCGCCATTCGGCAGCGGGGTCGACCTCCAACTCGATGGCGCTGAGGTCGAGCCGGCCTTCGCCGGGCTCTGGGGTCGGGTTCCCCGTGACCACGGCCCAGTCGTCGTCAGCGCGACGGTAGAGGATTGTCCCTCCGTCCGGGCTGACGTCGAACTCGGCGACGTCCTCAGCGATCCTGTGTAGTTCTTCCGGTTTCGAGACATCGTAGCGGTACAGCACCGACTTCGGATTACCCGTGGCCGGTGACGGCGGCCACTCGTTCACCAGCACGTACAGCAGACCCGGCGTGGCTGCGCGAGCCAAGCCCGCGTAGTCGGCCGCTGGCAACGGCAGCGGGACGGTCCGTCGTGTCAGCCCTCCCAAGCTCACCACCACCTGGTCACCGCCGGGCGGACCTCCCCGGCGGTCGGCCGGTGGGCGATCGGGCCTGCCCTCAGGCTCGCGCGGCGGCTGACCCTGAGCGCGCGGTGCTGCGCTGGGTTGGGCGCTCGGGTTCGGCTCCCCGATGACGGGCAGTACCGGTGCGGGTACGCCTTCGCGGAGGACGATGACGTTCAGGCGCCGGGTGACGAGGGGCCGGAACAGCTGGCCGGACAGCACGCTCCAGCCGAACTCGCCCAGCCCTGCGGTGTTGCTGGCTAGGAAATAGAGATAGCGGCCGCTGGGGTCGAGCGTGGGATGCTCGGCGTTGACGCTGCCGTCGGTCACCTGAACCTTGCGGCCGCGAACGGGGTCATACAGGTGGATGG
>JASFMO010000431.1:0-3407 GCA_050117535.1 Gemmatimonadales bacterium
GTGTGGACCGAGGCCGAGCGCCGGGCAGGCGTTCGGGTCCGATGCGGTCCTTAACGAGGAAAGGCCAAGACCAGAGGTAGCCGTGAGCAGCGAGCCCCAACCGAACCAGTATCGAGCAGCGACCGAGACCTTCGAGATCGAGGGAATGCACTGCGCTTCTTGCGCTCAGCACGTGGAACGCGCGCTCCAGGGCGTGCCGGGCGTGAAGCGAGCCAGCGTGAATCTCGCCACCGAGAGAGCCACCGTCGAGTATGAGCTGGGCAGCCTGCAGCTCGAGCAGTTGAGCCGGGCCGTGAAGGATGCGGGGTATGGTGTGAAGTCCAGGCCGGAGAAGGTCGTCCTCGACGTCGCTGGAATGCATTGCGCGTCTTGTGCCCAGAACGTCGAGCGCGCCTTGCAGAGACTGGAGGGTGTGAGCGCTGCCAGTGTGAACATTGCCACGGATAAGGCCACGCTGGAGCTATGGCCCGGCCAGGCGCGCATCGAGGATCTCAAAGGCGCTGTAGAGGCCGCGGGGTATGCGGTGACGGCCGTGGAGCGGCCGGGCGCCGAGCGGCGAATGGCCCGCGAGCGTGAGCGCCTACAGGAGGATCAGCGCAAGGTCGAGCGCGCACGTCAGCGCATGGTGTGGGCTTGGGCGTTCACGGCTCCGATCATGGCGTGGATGATCCCCGAGATGGCCTTCGGTCTGATGTGGCCGTCGAAGGTCGCCTTCAATGCCGGGATGATCGTCTTGGCCGCCCCCGTGCTGTTCGTTTGGGGTCGCGAGACGCTGGCGGGTGGCCTCCGTAGCCTGGTGAACCGGTCCCCTACGATGGATAGCCTGATCGCTATCGGCTCGACGGTGGCCTTCACTACCGGTTTTGTGACGCTGGGCCACGATCTGGGTCTCGCCCCACGTCTACTGAACTACTCGGGCGTCGGTGCGATGATCATGGCCATCCACCTGACCGGTCGTTACGTGGAAACCAAGGCCCGCGGGCGCACCTCGGCCGCGATCCAGAAGCTCTTGTCGCTGGAGGCCAAGACCGCGCGGGTCGAGCGCGACGGCGGCGAGACGGAGGTTCCCATCGAAGAGGTGGAGGTCGGCGACGTGTTGGTCGTCCGGCCCGGGGAGAAGATCCCCACCGACGGTGAAGTGGTCGGCGGCCACAGCTCGATCGATGAATCGATCGCGACCGGCGAGTCGCTGCCGGTTGAGAAGAGCGAGGGCGACGAGGTCATCGGCGCGACGATCAACAAGGAGGGGATGCTGAGGGTCCGCGCGACCGGCGTCGGCGAAGATACCTTCCTAGCCCACGTCATCCGCATGGTTGAGGAGGCACAGGGCTCCAAGGTCCCGATCCAGGAGTTTGCCGATCGCGTGACGGCGGTGTTCGTGCCGACTGTTCTGGCCGTCGCCGTGGCGACGTTCCTTGCTTGGCTTCTCTTTCCATCCGCCTTTCGCTCGGTGGCTGAATGGGCATCGACGTTCATCCCCTGGGTCGATCCAAGCCTGGGTCGGGTCTCGCTAGCGATCTTCGCCTCGGTGGCCGTGCTCGTGATTGCGTGTCCGTGCGCGCTTGGCCTGGCGACGCCCACGGCGCTGATGGTGGGGACCGGCATGGGCGCCGAGAACGGCGTTTTGGTGCGAAGCGGAGCGGCGATCCAGACGCTCAAGCAGGTCGACACGATCTTGCTCGACAAGACGGGCACGATCACGCGGGGCGAGCCAGGCGTGACGGACGTAGTGCCGGCGGCCGACTGGAAGGAGGAGGACGTGCTGCGTTACGCGGCGAGTGCCGAAGCGGGTTCCGAGCATCCGATCGGCCAGGCCATCGTCGATGAGGCGGTCGAGCGCAAACTGAAGCTCGTCGAGTCCAAGCACTTCGAAGCGCTGGTGGGCCGTGGCGTCCGAGCGACCGTGAGCAATCGGGTCGTGCTGGTGGGCAACGCGCGGCTGCTGGAAGAGGAAGGCGTCGACGTAGGCAAGCTGCGGAGCCCATTGGAGCGCCTGGAGGATGAGGCGAAGAGCGCGATGTACGTAACTGTTGACGGTCGACCGGCCGGCGTGATCGCCGTGGCCGATCGCTTGAAGGACGACTCGCGGCAGGCGATCGCCGAACTCAAGCGGTTCGGTTTGGAACCGGTGATGCTGACCGGCGACAACGAGCGCACGGCCCAAGCCATCGCGCGCGAGGTGGGAATCGACCGGGTGCTGGCGAACGTGTTGCCGGATCAAAAGGTGAACGAAGTGCGGCGCTTGCAGAAGGATGGCCGTAGCGTCGCCATGGTCGGCGACGGCATCAACGACGCGCCCGCGCTAAAGCAAGCGAACGTGGGGATTGCGATCGGCACCGGCACCGACATCGCCATCGAGGCGGCCGACGTGACACTCGTACAGGGCGATCTCAGCGCGGTCGTTCGCGCCATCCGTCTCTCGCGGGCAACGTTCCGTAAGATCCGTCAGAACCTGTTCTGGGCGTACTTTTACAACGTGATCGCGATCCCCGTAGCGATCCTTGGCTTTCTCCACCCGGCCATCGCGGAGGCGGCCATGGCGTTGAGCTCGATCAACGTGGTCCACAACAGTGCGCGTCTCAGAAAGGTCGATATCAGCGGGGCCTTCTTCAGCCGGGTTCGGGAGAAACGACCAGCGGCTTAGCTTTATGTCCGGAGTGTCGCCCAACGAGCTTGCTCGATCGAGCGTGTAGATTTATAGTGGCAAGAATTCGTGCTTGCCCATACTCCATCCAATCCCACCGTGCTGGAGGCACAGACGCCAGTGGTCGAGCGCTTCAAACCCATCCGCTTCTCTCGCGCCGGTATTCGCGGCCTCAAGGCATCCGCCACCATTGCCATCAACGACCGGGTTCGTGAAATGTGGGCCGCGGGCCAGAACGTGTACCACCTGGCCTTCGGCGAGTCCCGCTTTCCAGTGCACCCGAAGATCGCCGAGGCACTCGGTGCCAACGCTCAACAGCGCAGCTATACGCATCCCCTCGGTATTGGAGAGCTGCGGAAGGCGATAGCGACGCATTACGCCCGGCGATTCGATCTCGACATCGCGCCAGAACAGGTGGTCGTCGGGCCGGGCAGTAAATCGCTCATCTTCTCGTGCCTGATGGCGCTCGGTGAGGAAGTCATCCTGCCCCAGCCGTCGTGGGTGTCCTACGCCCCGCAGGCGCACATCCTCGGCAAGCCGGTCACCTTCGTTCCCACGCGACCGGAGACGAACTACGAGCTCGAGCTGGATGTGCTCGAGGCCCGGATCCAGGAATCGCGGCAGCGCTGGGGGAACCCCGAGGTTTTCGTCACGAACAGTCCGAAGAATCCGACGGGTACCATGACGCGCCCGGAGAAGGTCGAAGCGCTGGCCAACTTCGCCCGGGAGCACGAGCTGATGGTGTTAAGTGACGAGATCTACG
>JASFMO010000432.1:0-3407 GCA_050117535.1 Gemmatimonadales bacterium
GGAATAGGTGGAGAGGCACCGATGACGACACCCAGCGATAAGCACCTGAGGTGCTCGTTTTGCGGCAAGTCCAAGGACAGCGTCAAGAAGTTCATCTCGGGTCCGAATGTCTACATCTGCAACGAGTGTATCTCGCTCTGCAACGAGATCCTGGCCGAGGAGGAAGAGCGGACGTCGGCCGATAGCCTGACGCATATCCCCAGGCCGAAGGAAATCAAGGAGGCGCTGGACCAGTACGTCGTCGGTCAGGAGAGGGCGAAGAAGTCCCTGTCCGTAGCCGTTTACAATCACTACAAGAGGATCAACAACCAGGGCTTGATCGACGACGTCGAGATCGAGAAATCGAACATTCTGCTGATCGGTCCTACGGGAGTTGGTAAGACCCTACTCGCCAGGACACTCGCCCGTCTGCTCGATGTGCCCTTTACGATCGCCGACGCCACGACTCTGACCGAAGCGGGTTACGTCGGCGAGGATGTGGAGAACATTCTCGTCCAGTTGCTCCAGGCGGGTGACTACAACATCGCCGAAACAGAGCGCGGCATCGTCTACGTGGATGAGATTGACAAGATCGCACGCAAGTCAGAGAACCCTTCCATTACGCGCGACGTGTCGGGTGAGGGCGTCCAGCAGGCGCTACTGAAGATATTGGAGGGCACGGTGGCGAATGTGCCGCCGCAGGGTGGCCGGAAGCATCCGCAGCAGGAGTACATCCAGATCGACACCCGGAACGTCTTGTTCATCTGTGGCGGCGCGTTCTCGGGACTCGAGCCCATCATCGAGTCTCGCATCGGCACTCGCCAGATCGGCTTCGTCAGCAACGACGACAAGAAACGCGCCCGCGAGTCACAGAACGACGACGGTGACCCCTACAACGCCTTCCAATACGTCGAGCCAGAGGATCTGGTCCGTTACGGTCTGATCCCCGAGCTGGTCGGGCGGCTGCCGGTGACCGTCGCACTCGACGAGTTGAACGAAGATCACCTGGTGGACATCCTGGAGCAGCCCAAGAATGCGCTCTCGAAGCAGTACCAGAAGATCTTCGAGCTCGAAGACATCCGATTGAAGTTCGAGAGTGATGCCTTGCGCGCCGTCGCGCGCAGGGCTATCGAGCGTGGCAGCGGCGCTCGCGGCCTGAGGGCGATCATCGAAGAGCTGATGCTGGAAATCATGTTCGAGCTACCGTCCCGACAGGACGTGCGCGAGGTCGTGATAACCAAGGAGTGCGTCGAGGACAACTCGGCTCCTATATTGATCATCGAGCCAGAAGCACAGCGCAAAGAGGCCTGAGAGCTCGCGGCTGGCCTCCAGGCCACGGAGACCGATGCCCCTTATGATTCAGAAAAACGCCTTGACCTTCGTCCTCGGAATCGCGGTCGCCTCATTCACGACCGCTTGTTCCGCCTCCGCTCCGGCCGACGAGCAGATCGGTCCTGTTACCGACTCGGATTCGGAGGAATTGCCACCTCCCGGCTACGGAACGCTGAGGCAAGATGACTTCACCATCGGGATGGCAAGCGGTTCGGTACAAATCAAGATCACGCCGCTGGATGAGAGCGTGATTCGCCTGGCGGCACCGGACACGTACCAGCGCCTTCACGGCATGGTAGCCTCGCGCTCGGATAGAATCCGGCAGGCCGCTGAGACGGCTGGAATTCGCGGCGAGCCCAAGGTATTCCTGGTTTCGTTCTTCACTCGCGAGCGGCAGGCAACCTTCGAGCCGACGAGCCTTCAGCTGCTCAACCAAGGAATCCTCTACTTTCCCCAGGGCATACTGCCGCTCACGCCCGATTGGGGACGCCAGCAGCTATTGCAAGAGAAGACCGAATCGGCGCTGTATGTCTTTGCTCCCGAGATCGATCTGGAAGTAACCCTCGAGGCCGAGTACCGCGGCGCGCGGTCGTACGACTGGGTCGGGATAATCCGAGTTCTGCAGTCCGAGAGGGGGCGCGTGGTCAGCCGAGCCAAAGGTTAAGTCCGGCATCACGCATCGATCTCATACTCTTTTAGCTTCCGATACAGCGTACGCTCGCCTATCCCCAGCTTCTCCGAAGCGCGACGGCGGTTACCTCTGACGGAGCGGAGGGTGGCGACGATAGCCGCGCGCTCCAGTTCTTCCATGGTCATTCCGGTATGGAACTGGATCGGCTCCTCACCGGCCGCCGCTTCGGCCGACTCCTCGGGGCCACCGCCGACCTCCAAAGCCTCGGCGACTTCCGGCTCCGAGAAGATCCGCGGAGTCTCAACCACGCCAGCCTCGCGCGCGCTGGTCAACTCAGGATGTCTCCTCTTGTAGAGCTCGAACTCGCGCCGCAAGTCGTCCACATCGAATTTCAAGTCGACCAGCGTGCGGAATATGAACTCCATCTCCGGCACTTGGGCTGGCGGCGCCCCGGCGCCATCCGGTCTATGCAGGACGGGCGGCGCCGGCGGGACCCGGCTTGGCAGCGAAGGTTCGGCGCCGCGCCGCACTTCCGGCGGTATGTCGACGGAGCGGATGATCGACCCGGGTGCCAAGACAACCATAGACTCGACCAAGTTTCGCAGCTCGCGAACGTTCCCTGGCCAGCCATACCTGACGAGCAATTCCATGGCGTCCGGCGCGATCCCCTTGAACTCTCGATCATGCTCTCGGCTGAGCTGTCGAGCAAACTCGTGGACCAGCAAGGGGATGTCCTCACGCCGTTCGCGCAGCGGCGGCATGTGTATGTGGAGGACGTTAAGCCGGTAGTAGAGGTCGCGACGGAACTCGCCCAGCTCGACTGCCTGCCGTAGGTCGCGGTTCGTGGCTGCGATCACCCTCACGTCGACCCTGATCGACTCGCTTCCGCCCACGCGCATGAACTCGCGCTGTTCCAGGACCCGCAACAGACGCGTCTGCGGCCCGAGCGGCATCTCGGCGACCTCGTCGAGGAAGATCGTCCCTCCGTTCGCCAGCTCGAACATCCCTTTCCGTCGCGAGCTTGCGCCGGTGAACGCGCCTTTCTCGTGCCCGAACAACTCTGACTCGAGTAACGTCTCCGGCAAGGCGGCGATGTTGACCGCGATGAATTGATTCCCGCGCCGACGCGAGAGCCTGTGTAGTCCGCGGGCGACCAGCTCTTTGCCCGTCCCGCTCTCGCCGGTTATCAGCACCGTCGAGGCGACGGGCGCGATCTGCGAGACCCACTCGATGACTTCCTGGATGACCTCGGATCGACCCAGAATCCCAAGCTCGAACTGAAGCAGTTTTCGCTGGATGCGCCGACGCGTGACCAGAACGACCTCGTCGGCATCGAATGGCTTGACGAAGCTCTCGTCGAGCTCCAGCGCCGCGGCGACCTCTGCGGATACGCGCTCGCCCTCCGGGAGCAACGCCACGATCGTGGCACTGGGCAGGCGCTCCAGCACCTGCGACTTGACAGCCC